>CAITIF010000195.1 GCA_903892365.1 uncultured Pirellula sp.
ATTCCAAGATGCCATTCGAGAACATCTTCGATTGTCGCAAAGCGTTGTACTTACCAAGCGAGCGGAAGTCTTGCTGGAGAACGCTATTCGCGATAAAGACTATCAGGGCTTCTCTCGAGCCTTGTTCTCCATGCAAGATGCCATCGATTTATGGTCCGACAATGAAGTTGCCAAAGAAGGTCTTCAGCAGACTCGGATTGCCTACGGACAGTGCGCCATCGAACGCGGTGATTACGATTTGTGCCTTCAAACGGTTGACCCGAGCGTCGACGCCGAAGCTGATCTTTACAAAAATGCAACGCGACTCAAGTCGGAGGTTACTCAACGAGCAACCCGAGTCAAGCTTCTTCGCAGGGTATTGGCCGGTGTCATCATTGTTGCTGGAACTGCGTTGACTCTAGCAACCCTTTACGCTCGTCGCCAAACCACGATTGCGATCCAAGAAAAAGCACGGGCCGTCGATGCAGCCAAAGCGGAGAAAGATGCACGCGAGGAAGAGGCAGCAGCTAAACGAATTGCCATCGATGAACGAAATCGTGCTCAACAAGCCGCCGAAGATGAAAGGATTGCACGCAATCAAGAAGAAATTGCGAAAAAGGTAGCGAATCAAGAGCGTGATCGCGCGGTCGAGGCACAGCGATTGGAGCAAGAAGCCAAGATCCAAGAAATGCGAGCGCGTGAACAAGCCGTTGCATCCGAGCAGAATGCAAAGATCTCAGAACAGAAAGCCATCGCCTCTGAAAAGGTAGCGTCACAAAATGCTCGATTCGCCTTGCTGGGTAGTTTCCAATCTGGCATCAATCTTGCTCTCAACCAGTCCAATCAGTTTGACGTTGTGCGAAGCGAACAACTCCTTAGCGAAATTTCTGCCATGGAGTCAAGCCTTTACAGTGCTCAGTCTAAGCCGTCCCTGACCAGCTGGGCATCTCGTCGAATTCAATTGCTGAATAACATCGACCTTCCAAGAATCAAAGTCGACAGTGCGGTAACTTCGCTTCGCATCGCAGCGAATTTAAAAGTCGCGACGATCGGTACTGCAAATGGCAGAGTTCACAGGATCGACTTGAGCCAGGAAGCGGATCCTTTGCATGTAATGGATTCGATCGATCTTGCATCTCCAATCCAAGCTGTCGCCATCGCACCCGATGGAAACGTGGTGATGATTGCAACACAGAAGAATGAGACCAACCATTCGGTGCATTCGTGGAATACGATTACCAAGGCTCGCTCGCCAATCGAGATGCTGGAACGTAGAGAACTGCAAGAGCTGGGAATGAGTCCAGACGGAAAATGGTGTATTGGCGGAGTGAATGGTGGTTTGTGGGTATGGGAACGAAAAGAAGATGATTCGCAACCGAGGCCCTTTCTGTTGGATTGCCGAGGCAAACTGACAAGCCTTCAGTTTCTCAGCAAGGACTCAAGCGACGTGTTCGGCTTGGCTCAACTTCCTAACATGACTCAAGTTGCATTTCTTGCAAATCTGGAACTCCGCACTCTCCAGTTGCTGACGATGCCGCCAGGTATGGAAACAACTGTGACGGCAGCCGCGTCGTCCCCTTCCAAGGAATCCATCTACCTTGGAACCAACGACGGACGTTTATTGGTCGCAGCGATCGAGCCAAAAGTTCGCGCAACTTCGGTCCAAGCAAAGAACGTATCCTTCAAGGCAAGTTCGACGGAATCGCTCCGCGTCGTTGGTGAAGTTATGCCTAAAAAACATGCGACGGCCATTCGCGAAATCGTACTTCACGGCGATGGTACGATGATCACAAGCGGCGACGAACCGGTGGCATTCGTTTGGAAAACCGAAAATGGAAATCAAGTTGCCTATGTTAGCTTCCTGAACGGCTTGCAGGGGAATGTCACATCCGCCCAATTTCTACATACCAGTAACGATGTCATCGGTTGTGACAATCTTGGCAACATCATCCGATGGAACATTGCGAATCAAGAAGCTCGCCGCATGCTGAGCAGCAATACGGTACAGCAGTTACGGAATCAATCGCTCTCGAAAGAAGGGATTCTTGAAAGCGTCGACCGGGATGGTGTACTACTTTCTGGCATCAGAAGCGACAAGATCGCGGATGCAATGGTTAGTTATGTTGGGCACACACCCAAAGCACGATTAACTGATATGGCTGTTGGCTCAAGGCATCCCTGGGTTGCAACGGTCGCTTCCCTTCCTCGTGATTCATCCATTGCCCAGTCGTCGCCTGTCGCGAATACCGAGGTTTGCATCTGGGACCTTGCGAGCCAATCCATGACGAATCGATTGCAATTCCAATCGAGAGGAGCCTGTCGAATTGAGTTCACCGATGGTGACGATTCCCTCGTTGTGGGCGATGGCGAAAAGACTTTCGTGCTGTCATCCAGCTCTGGTGCAGATGTCCAAATCGAATCGCGTTTTGGTACTTCGATCGCAGTGGCTCATCCAACTCAAAAATCGTTCTGTGCTCATATCGCATCTTCAGGATCCGTTCAAATCGTGGACTCGACAGATGCGTCATCCTGGGACAATCCGCAATATCGCGAATTTGATATCGCGATCAATAGCCAGTTTGTTCCGATCGAAGCCGCTTGGTCGTTGGACGGGAAACAACTTTTTATCGTTTTTGAAAATGGCCGAATAGCGAGACTCGCTTGGGATGGAGCGAAGCTGGATGGACTTAGTTGGTCGGACTCGGACAAGTCGATCCAATCTACAGAGCAGCAAGAACCTTGGCGGTTTTTGGATATGGCGGTCGAAGCGTTTGATCCAAACACGGACAGAATCAAGGTAGTCGTCCGGTCATCGGATGCATCCGCCGAATGCAATTTTGTTCAGCTCAACTGGACTCGTAGCGCGTCCAAGCCGGTGCTTGACCGCAAGGAATCGTTCCAGAAAAGTGTACGTATCATGCCACTGGAATCTGATCCGGTACCCGAATCGAAAATGAATCTCGCCGTGGAAAGCGATCGAATCCTGGACATCCAATCGTTGAACTCAAAGCACTCCATCTTGGTTGATCCCATGGGAGCGGTCTATCGGTTCGACAAAGATTCGTGGAGCCTAGTCGTGGGGCGCCCACTATGTTTACGAGCGGCCCGTTCCATGATGCAAGAACGGTGGGTCACGATGCACGAGCTTGGGCTTGTGATGGTGGCGCTAAAATCGCACGGGGATCTATACCATTGGCAGAAAGTACAGCACCCGTTTCAATCGGTGGCGGAAGCGTGCTTGTCACCCGATGGAAAACAATTGGCGATCGTAGGTATGCTTGCGAACCAAAAATCACAATTGTTGCGTTGGAACATCGAGGAATCGAATCAGTTACAAGAATCGCACCAACCAGCAGTCGATGGGGTACTGTTCGCCAGTTGGCACCCTCAGGGTGAAGGACTACTGGTTCTCAACCAAGATGGGAAATGGAACCTCGTCAGCGAATCCGGCGAAAGCGAGCCATTGGCTACCAGCAATTGGACATCTAGTGCCACGGGCTCGGGTTTTGCACCGGATCTGGCTGGAGTCAGATGGCTTCAAGAACCGTGGCTGCCAGAAACAAAGAATCGATGGCATGTGGCTATTTTATCGCACCAACCCAAAGGGAGCCGGATCGATTTTGTCAGTCTTGACCCCAGTTCCAACGAAAGCTTTTCACCAATCCTGTCTACATCGAAAATCACATCGTTCGGGACTTCACCGAACGAGAACTTGCTTGCGATTGGCGATGAGAATGGAACGTTGGGCGTGTGGTTTGCTGCACCAAGTTTAGATCGGGGCGCTCGAGAACTGTTCACGTTGCCTGGGCATCGCGGTGCAGCGATTGGCCAAGTCAGTTTTTCGGACGATGGGAATGCGATCCTGTCGAGCGATATCAACCGTAAGAGTATCTTATGGAAGAGTGTTAAGTAAGAATATCTCGGATGACGTTTCCATGAACGTCGGTTAGTCGAAAATCTCGGCCAGCATAACGATAGGTCAGTTTTTCGTGATCGAAACCAAGTAGATGCAGAATGGTCGCGTGCAGATCGTGGACACTGGTGGGCTTTTCGACCGCTTTGAATCCAAACTCGTCGGTTGCTCCGTACACAGTTCCCCCGCGAATGCCGCCACCTGCCATCCAAACGGTAAAACCGTAATGATTGTGGTCACGTCCCGATCCACCTTCGGAAACAGGGGTTCGACCAAATTCTCCACCCCAGATCACGAGTGTATCGTCCAGCATGCCTCGCTGTTTAAGATCGGTCAGCATGGCAGCTAGGGGTTGATCCAGCTGCCCACATTGCGTCTTAAGGTTATTGGCGATATCACCATGATGGTCCCACGGCTGGCCAGCACCGTGCCAAAGCTGAACATAACGCACTCCCCGCTCCAGCAACCGGCGCGCGATAAGAGTTTGTCGTCCATGAACACTTTCGCCATACATTTCCCGCGTATGCGCGGTTTCTTGCTGAATGTCGAATGCATCGGAGGCTTCCATTTGCATACGAAACGCAAGCTCGAAGGATTGGATGCGAGCTTCGAGTCTCGGGTCGCTTCGCTGTGCCATGTGCAACGAATTTATCTGGCGTACCAAGTCCAATTGCTGACGCTGAGTTTCCTGGGACGCGTGGCTGCTGCGGATATTCTCAATGAGCTTTTCGATTTGGCTGTGTTGAGGATCAACAAAGGTTCCTTGGTACGCTCCCGGCAAAAAGCCCGATTGCCAGTTCGCTTTGTCCGATACTGGGTATCCACCTGGACACATAGCGAGAAATCCAGGTAAGTTTTGGTTCTCGCTTCCCAATCCATACAACGTCCAGGATCCAACGCTAGGGCGGGGTTGGACCGAATCGCCGCAGTTCATCAACATCAACGAAGGCTCATGATTAGGAACCTGAGCGTACATGGAGCGGATCACGGCGATCTCATCCACATGCTCGGCCGTCTTAGAAAACAGATCGCTAACCTCAATTCCACTTTGCCCGTACTTTTTGAATGGAAACGCGGAGGGGAGCAACCCACCCGTTTTGCGTTCCGTCGGCAGTGGTGATGGTATTGGCTGACCGGCGAACTTTGCCAACATAGGCTTCGGGTCGAACGTGTCGACATGTGAAGGCCCACCATTTAAGAAAAAGTGGACGACTCGTTTTGCCTTCGCGGCAAAATGAGGAAGCTTTGGTGCAAGTGGTTGTTTACCTGAGTCGGTTCCTTGTGCGAATGCGACGCTGCCAGGATTGGAGACAAGGCCAGCTAAGCCTAACATTCCAAGCCCAACACCACTCGACTGCAGCATTGTCCGTCGATCAATGATTCTTTCATTCATAGAAATTTCTCTCAATCCACAAAGATAAATTCATTGGACATTAGAAGCGAATGAGCCAGTTGCTCTAACGGTTTCAAGCTTAGAGACATTGTTTTCGTGAAGTCGCGGCGACTGTCCCAGGAAACGGCACCAATCTCTGGTGATGGGGCTGCTGCCGAATTCTTGGGGGTCCATTGGATCACGGCAGCCCATTCAAACTGGTCGGTATTGAGCTGCTCTGCGATGTCCACAATAAAATCAAGGGTGTCCCCGGCTTGGATCTCGAACGAGTCCACCAAAATGGATTCGGTCCGATTGTGAACCTTGGCAGACTTAAGTACACCACTGCGACTGGATGCAATCCATGCTGCAACACCATCGCCAACTTCGTGTCGATGAATCAATTCGGAAGCAACAGAAATAAAACCTGGCTGCGAGGCTGTCCAACGTCGAACCACTGCGTGATCATGATCGTTGCCTGGATGGCCGCCATTTGCCTCTAAGTAAACCCAGCCAAGGCTAGGGTCTGGAACCGCGATGCCTCCTTGCCAGGATGTACCGTTGAAATGCGGCAGCTTTTGGAACGATTCCAAAACGCCCGTCGCTGGGTCGATTTTTCCGTAACCGTACGTCCAGTTGTTTCGGAACGGTTCCGCAATGTCCGCACCAGTTTCTTTGCTTTCGAGAGATTCTGCTTGCGTCAAAAACAGCTCCATGGCCTGCAATTCGTCAGGCAATGGCGTACGACCTAGAATCGCTTCGAATACCAGTTTCGATCGTTCCGATTTGGTAGCTTGATTCGTAATCATGGCAGCAACGTCCTTGGCACGCTCGATGACGAATGGATGATTCATCGAGAATAAGGCCTGCTGCGGAATGGTTGTTTCCGTGCGCTGCGAGGAATGCAAATCCGGATTTGCCATGTCAAAAACGCTGAATACATTCGGAAGGAATTGGCGATCGATGGAAAGGTAGACGGATCTTCTTTTGCCGAACAGTTCGCCTCCTAATCCACTTCGCGTTTTGTCCAATTGCCCAGACACGGTCAGCAAGGTATCGCGATATTGTTCAATGCTGAGTTTGCGTGGATTCATGCGCCAAAGCAACCGATTTTCGGGGTCGATCTCCATCGCCTTGGCAATCAAGGTCTCGGATGAGCTAGAGACTCGCGACGCTTGCATGTAGGTCTGAGATAGAAGAATCTCGCGATGGAGCGCTTTCGTGCTCCATTTCAGATCAACTAATTTTTGGCTTAGCCAGTCAAGTAGTTCCGGGTGACTTGGTGCATTCGCCCTGGTTCCGAAGTCGCTTGGGGTTGTTACTAGGCCAGCCCCAAAATGATGCGCCCAGATTCGATTGACCCAGACTCGAGCGGTCAGCGGATTTTCCGGGGATACAATCGACTTGGCCAATTCCATTCGCCCACTACCGATTTGAAAGTTAGCAGAAACAGGCTTGCCAAGCGAAAGCATATGACGCGAAACAACCGCCCCTTTGTTGGCTGGATTTCCTCGCTTGAAAATCTGAGGTTCCTGCCTTTGGTGTCGATCGGTCAAAGCGACAACATGGGGGGCTCCAGTAATGGAGTGGGTAGATTGCAACAACCACTGGTCAATCGCATTGCTCAGCTTCCACAGTTCGTCTCCTGTGGCCGTGTCCCAATACCATTCATGGTTGAGCAGCGATCCTTCCGGCATCACACATGGAGAATCCACGCCATGAAAAGCCTGCCGTAATTGCTCGAGGTCTGGATCAACAAACTGCGAGGGCAAAGGTCGGTTCAGTTGCCTAGCCCGTTCGCAATCGATGGCCCATCGCTTGTCGATTTCAGAAACGAGCGATTGATATCGATCGGCAACATCTTGTAATGATTTGGGCGGATGGCGAAATGCATTGCGAACCAGCGGATTCCAAAAAGAATTCGAGCCACTCAGTTGGTCATGCCGTTTGGAAGCCTCTGTCTCGAAGGCTCCGTCCGGTAACGAGGCATATGCAATCCAAGCACTGAACACTGGATGAGACTCATGCTCTGCCTGAATCAAATAGGCCTGCCAACGTCGAACCAAAGTGGGTATTAAATCCTCCTTGGGAACAATTTGGTTGAATGTCATTTCCGGATACAGATCGAGCTTCTTTTGCGCCATCAAATACTCGCCCAATCGATTTCGAAGGCGTTCATTGGCTTCCAACCTTTTCTCCACCATTGCCGTGGACAGCTTTCGCTTTCGTTCTGCCAACTCCGTTGCGTAGGCTGCATCGACTTGGCTGTTGGTGGAA
>CAITIF010000196.1 GCA_903892365.1 uncultured Pirellula sp.
GCCAACCACCTAAATCCCCAACCAGTTTCAGCTGAATACCAGCCGGCGGAAGTTGCGCCATTCCTGAGGTGGCAGACATTAACGAAATAGGCTCCATCACTTGAGCCGAAAGCAGTTCACCTGCCGCTTGGAACGTTGCCTGACATCGATCCACTTGAATGATTCGTCCTTGGTCGACACGCGCGATGATAGAAAAATCACCGTCCCATGCGGGCTCATCCAACTGACCATATTGATTCACAATTTTCACTGGGGTCGTCGTCAACTTGCCCGTAGCGGTCAGCCGATTTCCACCATCTTGTTTCCAATTGACGAGACAATCCGCCGAGCCACTCAAGCTTTCCACTGGCAACTCAAACCACTGAGATAATCGTTGCTCCATTTTGGCCAAGTCGAAACGACCAGACAGCTGACCATCTTGAAGATCGCCCGAACCCTCGATTTTACAAAACTCCGCCGTGCAATCCGCCTTGAAACTCGGTTGGCCTAACGCATTGGCCTCCACATCCACCGACGCAGCAAGCGCTTGGTCCCATTGCATGCTCGTGCCATTGACGTTTGCCTTGAGGCCCCCCAAAGTCAGTCGGTAATTGCTAGATGGCGGCGTCGCGCCCGCTCCAACCAAAGGGACGGACGATCTCTTTTGTGCAGCCGTCACGGTCGCGTTGCCAGCGAGCAGCTGTACTTGGTCCTGCATCTTGATCATGTCAGGGGCAGCTTGAATGAGTCTAGATAGGTCAAGATTTCCTTGCACATTCAGATCCGCATCGCGCAACCATGGTTGTGCTACGGTCGGGGTTTCCAACGGCCATGGCAAATCTGCGTTCGCTGCCAAACCGCCCACATCGCACTGTAGGATAGCGTCGGTGGTTTGAAGCCGATCCTGGTTCAAGCGAAAGCTTCCGCTTAGCTTGATCTGCTGAAGGCCAGCGCCGCGTGAACCCACGAGTTCGGGCGCGATGACTCGCAAAGAATCGATCTGAGCCGTTTGAACTCGAGCGATGATGTTGTTGTTGCTGTTCAATTCAATGTCAGCTTGGATCGTCGCCAAACCAAGCAAACGCTCGATGGGAATATCAGGCATTCGTCGCTTCACCAGACTGAACCATTGCATGGGCAAACCATTGGTTGCGATGTTCATCTTCATGGGGACAAGCCCATTCACACCGTTAGCTCCAGCGGCACCATCGATCGGCTGAGTCCGTATGGTAAACTGTCCACCCAGTAGAACTTCACCTGGCAATGCTGCCGTTTGCTGAACTAAACCTACTAGCGTGACTGGCGGAACTGGTTGCTCCAAGGTCGGAAACGGAACATCCGCTTCGGAAACCTTCAAGTCCCATGCCGTTAGATCAACACTGTCGCGAGCATGCACGATCGCATCCGCAATTCTTATCCTTCCCAGCGGAAACTTGCTGGATGCAGCACCTGGTGCTGCAACGGATTCCTCAACTTTTTTCGGATCGACGGTCAGAAATGGACGAAGCGCTTCTTCAATATTCGTGGTTCCGGGCTGAACATCCACCGTAGCTTCGGCACCACGAATCGTAAGGGTACGAAGGTTCATGTAATTGGTCGCAAGTCTCACCAAGTTCAACTCGGTCTCAATCTCTGCCACCTTCACCAACTCAGCCCCTTTGTCATCGATCAGACGAAGCCCATGCACTTTGATCGGGCTAAGCCAACCACCTTCTATCGCCTCGAGATCCACTCGCATGGGTGCAATACCAGCATTTCGATTGATGGTGGAAACCACGAACTCTCGGTTGTGCAGCGCAAAAGGAACACCAATTCCTACTGCCAACACCAAGCCGACAAGACCTCCCAGCAGCAAGTATCGCTTCTTGAATCTTCGGGTGCGAGCAGGTTTCGAGAATCCTGTTTCATCTTTTGCTTTTCTGGGCATTTCCGATTCGTCCTTCCATGGAGATTTCGGGTTCGTTCAATCGATCGCCGGGAGTCTAGAAAAGAAGGGTGCGCCAGGTCGAGAGAGAAACTACTCGCTAATGCCAAATCGCCCATAGATCTCAGGGTCCATGGGGAGCGTTTCTTCACTTGGTTCAAATACAGGCTTTGCTGGTATTGGATGGAATCGAGGCCAAGGGGGCTGATTCGCATCTTCCTTCTTGCGTTGAATCCAAGCATGCATGGCTGCTTTATGACTCTGATGCCTTGCTCGTTGCACAGCAATCCAATCCGCAGATTTTTGCTGGCTTTCGCAAAACCAGACCTTTACATCATCGTGAACGATCTTATGTGGGCTGAGTCGATCGATCCATTGGCCTGCAAAATCAGTCGGAGCACGTACCTCAGATGCTTGAGCTGTGCGGTTGGAAATCCTCATGCTCTTCGGAGCGTGTTGGATCGAAATACACCCCAAATGGGTGATGCAGCATGCAAAACACAGCAAGCCATACGAGAGAATGCGCGTCGCTCGTTGGTGAATGCAGGTTCGAAACACAGTATTTTGCTCGCAATCCATGGAAAATGTCCTTCAATGACACCATGCATGTGTATCGAACAAAGGGACTGCGTTGATTGAGTCGATTTTGACGGTTAGAGCAAATAGGAGCGACTTTAAAGGGTCAAGGACCTGTTGAAAGCGCGTCCCCGGAAGAAATTCGACCCTTTTCAGAATCGCGGATCAATTAGATTTGCGACTCGGCTACACATGCTGCTCAGCCAGAAGTGCGGTCAGCGCAAAAAAAAACCGTCGAGGTTAAGCTCAACGGTTTCGTATTTGTTGCTTGAAGCAGAATCTCGACAGAAGCCGAGTGCTCTAGCGGAGCAACGATTATTACGAAGGAGACTTTGTGGAAGTCTTCTTAGCAGCCTTCTTCTTAGCTACCTTCTTCTTGGTTGCAGCCTTCTTAGGTGCTGCTGCCTTCTTTGCAGCCTTCTTCTTGGCAACCTTCTTCTTCGTCGCTACAGCTTTTTTCTTGGCCACGGATACATCCTCCGAAATGCGAAAACTTTAGTTGCCTCAGGTGTCCCCCATCAGAAGCAGTAGATGAGAGATCTGAATTGACAACCGGTACTAAAAATCCTTCGTTGAGATTGATTCGATTGTTGACTTCATGTCCCGTGCCCGAAGTATCGAACACCCAATCGAATCTGTCTCTTCCAAGGAACAACATCCAATGCGACTATTTGTATAAAAGTCGAAAGTTATTGCAACATCTTTTCGACAATTTTTCCACATAAATGAAACCAATTTTCCACCATGTTGTGTTGCTTACTCGCGCCGCAAGCATCGATCAACGATGCGTCCGAGCCGGCTGGATGATGTCTCGAAATCGATCCGCGATGCAACTCGCAACGCATGTTTACGGAGCCCGAAACATGATGACTTCAAGCATGATTTGTGATCGCATTTTTGGTGAATGATCGTCTTGTTGGCAAGACAATCTTCAAGCACACCGTGCGCAAGTCAAACACAAAATACCAATGAATTGATTGATCGATATCGAATCACGTTTGCATGGCATGATGTCCAACAGCATGAACGAAGCATGCGAGAATCACGCATCGCGCATGCTTCACACTAGTAGTTGGAAGATGCAATTTTTCGCGATCATGAGCACCGCGTGATGATGATCTTCGATGCTCGAATTCTAGCTGCAACGAGGGGCCAATCACATCGCTTTGAGGGCTTCAAAACAGCATCGTCGATGCGAAGAAATTTTTGAAAAATTTTTTTGCTGCGCTACCAAAAACGGCTTCCGTTGTTCGATTGCAGTGCTTGAAAGTTGCTCAAAGCCATCGATGCAAAGAAGATTGCGTTGAAGGTCATGCCTCGACTTTGGAACCAAAGCGCTGCAAGCACACCAACGATTGCACCCAACGTTTGCGCTTCGATGAGGCCATTGGTCCGACGGAAAATACCGATCACATGCTGCGCGATCTGCCCACCATCAAGCGGGTAAATCGGAATCAAATTGATGACCGCCCACCAGATACTCGATGTCACCATGAAGTGAATCGATGCAGTGGTCAACGGGTTGCGAGGCCTACTGACTTGAATCTCCAACAAATCCGCCAACCACAAGAATTCACTTACGAAAACTCCGCACAACGTTGCAGACACCCCCACCGCCGCTGCCAATAGCAACTGAATTAAGGGGCCAGCAGCGGACACAATGATCTGATCCATATGAGTCAGGCTTCGCCTTCTTCCCTTCCGCCCCCAAATCATCCCTGCGCCTGGTATGGCAAGTCCACCCATTTGATATAGCACGATCTCCGATTCGATTCCGAAATAGCGAAACGCAAGCGCATGCCCCAATTCGTGCACAAGGATGGAGGTAAACGTTACACCCACCCACACCAAGAGCAGCAACCACAATTGCACATCGATCCCTTCCTGCGCATATCGAAACTGAAAGTTCATGGCCAAGTTGTAGCCCAGAGCCGCACTCACGGCCCAAAATAACCATGTCACACGCACCGGAAATCCAAAGAGCTGAAATCGCCAGTCGTACTGACTCTGTTGTGGTTCGCCTAAAAACATGTTCCGTTCTTTCTCATTCTTAATTTTTTTGACGACTCTTTGTACTTTTTGCTGCCCTAGCATCCCATCATTGACTCGCAGATTCGATGTTTGGCCGATGCATCGCTGGAAGAACTCCTGGAAGCTTCCTCTCGCTTTTCCAGAAGTCTACCGCAATCTTCGTCGCACATTCGAGGGATGCACCATCGATGATGAGCGGCGGAATGAACGCAATCCGATCACGTCGCGAGCCTGTCAGGTGAGTCAACATGCCACACTTTTTCATTTGACTCACCCAACTGCATGCAACCTTGGAAGCGTTCCCAATTTCGTTTGGCACACAAGCAAGATCTATCACCGTCGCAAGCCCAAGACCATCCACCTTGAGGAACTCAGGGAGGTCCGAACGCAATCTATCACGAAAGCGTTCTCCATTCACAAAAACATCCCGCATCAATCTTTCATCGTTCAATAATCGAAGTGCTTCTGCAGCAACTCGACAGCCAAGCGGGTTAGCAGCGAAGGTTTCGGATTCGATTCCTTCCACCAATGCATCCATCTTCTTTGCTTGTCCAAGGACCGCCGCCATGCTGACAACCCCACCACCTAAAGATTTCCCTAGAACCGTGAAGTCTGCATCCCAAC
>CAITIF010000197.1 GCA_903892365.1 uncultured Pirellula sp.
ATCGGACCATCGACGCAATGCATCGAGGGTCGCTGGTGAGAGTCTTAAAAGAAACGAATCTCGTTTCGCCATATCGGCAGTCTTTCTTCCGATGATGTTGGTGGAGTACACAGGCCGGATGCTGCGTGATGGCAAGGCTGCGATTTCGGCGGAGGTTGCAGATGGTTTTGCGAGGCTTGGCTGCACGCCCGAGACTTGGGGAGTTCGGATGTCGAAGCTTGCAGGAGGCCGGTTGCTGGGTCGATTTCTTGCGGCGACTCGAGACAAGCTGCGTGAGTTGGCAGGGAAGTTGCAAGTTCGACATCTTACTAATGTAGGCTGATCCGCTGGGGTCCGATTTCGATTGAGTTCTGCGGGGGCGAGTCTGCGGGGGCGAGTGCTTCGCGTCGAAGATGCCTATCTCATTAGGGCAGCCATTGTTCCGCTGCTCAATCGCCATTTTTCATGGGGAGTTGTGCGTCTCCCGGTTGAGTCTTATTCGCAACTTCTCAGCGAAGCGTCTCATGTGCAGCCTATCTGACGTCCGTTGATAGTATCGCAAGCAGGCTATGTTGACGGAAGCGATTTTACGAGCCACGGAATTACTGTGCCTGTCCTTTTAGTGCCCAGGCACAATTTAATATGGGATTCGGACTCGTAGCAGATGTCGTAAGACATCTGAAGGCACTAGGTTTTGTTCATGTTGCCAGCGACTTCAGAATTCTTACGAATTCCGCTACCCAGAAATTAAATTGTGCCGTAGCAATAATTAGTTTCTCAAGTTCTTCAGGAAGTATAAGCGGCCATCTTCAGCGCCCC
This sequence comes from uncultured Pirellula sp., assembly GCA_903892365.1. Lineage (GTDB taxonomy): Bacteria > Planctomycetota > Planctomycetia > Pirellulales > Pirellulaceae > JBKCUI01. Next base: position 799 of record CAITIF010000197.1, read on the forward strand.
CTAAGAAGTCAAGGACAGCGTTTCCATCGAAGTCGACCACAGTTGGACTGACGTCGTGGCCTTCGATGTTTTTCTCGGCAAGCGTCCCCGAGTTCTTCATGACCCAAGCGTTTTCTTTCATGCCGATTTGTTTCCACAAGTCAGCGTTTGATGAATTCAAAAGCAAGTCAAACTTGCCGTCGCCGTTCCAGTCAGCGACGCATATCTTTCGGCGACCACTTCTTCCCGCAGTCCCTGGGTTGAGTCGTAGCGGAGTACCCGTTTCGTCAACGAACGCGTGGCGCGGAGCTTTGACTTTGATTGCCTTGCCATCGCGGTATCGTTCGAAAAATGCTAAGTAGCCTTCGTGATCCAATATCGCAAGATCTACCACTCCGTCTTCGTTGAAGTCATAGACCAAAGGAGTTGTACGCCACTGTGTGAGGAGTTCTTTTTCATCAGGCTTCAACCAACCCCATTGGAGTTCTGGTTGTTGATCGACCCATTCCACTTCGATCGGCTCGGGATTGGAAAGCTTGGGTGCGCCTTTAACGCCAACATTGCGTAGCCAACAAACCTTCCCCAAAATCGAATTGAAAACAATGTCCTTCAACCCATCACCGTCCCAGTCGGCAACGTTGAGCGTGGTGTAACCCCACTTGGCTTCTGCTGGCCCTTGGATGCTTCCATTCTCGCCCGCCATCACGCGAAAAACTTCATCACCAGCAACCAGTCGCACCGGTCCATCCCATTTCGGCTGAGCCACATTCGGGCCACTTAGATTCTCAAAAAACTCGATATAGCCGGCTGTATTTCCACTTACGATGTCGATATCGCCATCGTCATCCCAATCAGTCCCAACCGGTGAGGCGAGCGCACCGCATTTTAATGTATCGGCTTTTTGCTGGAAGTAACGAGGCGATTTGAAGATAGGCATTTGATTATCCAAGCCAACGTTCTCGACGAATGCGACGCGGCCATCTTCATCGCCGACTATCAGATCGATATCGCCGTCTTTGTCCCAATCAAAAGCAATCGGAACAATCATTTCAAGATCCATCGCGAGGATCTCTTGCTTATCGTTTATTAATCGCTTCCCCGCTCTGTACTTGGGGCTCTGTCGCGTGCCAACATTCTCGAAATAGGTGAATTTGTCGAGGAACTCACCGCAAATCAAATCTAAATCACCATCATTATCGAAGTCGGCAAAGTTTTGAGACGGGCAACCAAAGACGTCCAATCTTTCTCCGGCAGCTTCTAAGAAAAATGGTTTGTCATACTTCGGTGCATCGTTTGTCCCGGTATTTCGAAAGAGGTAAATCCATCCATGAAGCGGTCCGTTGATCCATCGCCCTTTCGCATCCCAAGCGTCATCCCAACCGTAGTAGCTCCAGTCTTCCACGCCAACGCTTAAATCCAGTACTCCATCGCCATCGAAGTCAACATAACGCCATTGGTTATGACGCATCTTTGGACCTTTCGGTTGTTTACCGAGCGGCTTATGAAACTTGGCTTCTATCGGTAGCTTTACTTTCTCGTCGATTCCTTTGGTGGTGAAGTTGAGATACTCGGTACCTGGTGAAAGAACCCGCATTTCGCCGTCGTTATAGCTTGGCATCAAATACGTGACGGTTTTGCTAAGTTGTTTTGCAGGTTCGAAGGTTGGAAACTTATCTTTCGCCGTATCTCCATTTTTGTTTTCAAAAAACCAAACACCATTGGATGGTTTGTCCGGACATGAAACAATCAGATCGTAATCGCCATCGCCGTCGGCATCGCATGGTAACGGCCACGCCCACAGCCCAACTCCCAAATCAACCACAAGACCTGGATGATTATATTGCAGCGGCCTAAGTTCGTTGGCTCGCGTTGTTGCACTGTGCTCCATGAGGAAGGCGAGTATCACCATCCATCGTTTCATATTTACACCATCATCATTTTGATAGACTGAAGGATCTGCTGAACGCGGTCTCGCTCGGGTTGTCGAAAGCGATGAAACGGATCAGCCATAAAGTCATCGCAGATTTCGAGCAATGACAAACTACACTTGGTCGCTTTGATGTGACGCGACGAATACTTACCAATATCGTAAACGCGTTGCCAGCTTTGAATGATCGCATCGAGCTTTGCAACTCGGGCTTCATCTCCTTCTCGACAAGCGTTATAGCATTCGACAAACAGTTCGGGAAAAACGTTTGCTCCTCCATTGACGCCGCCATCGCCGCCGATTCGCATCGCCTGGGGAAGCATCGCTTCTGGTCCGATCATGACGGACCAATCTGGACGAAGACTTTTCAGTCCAATAGCTCGCTTGAAGTATTCCAGGTCACCACTGCTATCCTTGATACCTACGATCTTCGAGTGATGGGCCAGTTTC
>CAITIF010000198.1 GCA_903892365.1 uncultured Pirellula sp.
CAGCCGGACGCAATAACGATCCTCCCGATTTAAGTCACTTCTTCGATGAAGAATACGAGCCCATTCCGGACGCGGAACGCCCCAATCCATCCAAGCTAGATTTGCCAGAAACCTTGGAAGAGGTCGCGCGTCCAGCGACTGCCGATGAACGGCAAGAACTGGCATCCTGGGTGCGGTGGTTGGTGTTGCGAAACCTGCCACCCAGCTACGAAGACAATCGAAAATGGAACCGTACCAAAGAAGTTTTCAACGGAATTACACTGCGCCGCGAGGGCTGGAAGTTGGAGACTAAGCGGAAAAAGAAAACCGCTAAGCATGGGACTTGGTCTCGCTACTTCATCGAGTTTATTGATCCGGAAGAAAAACTAGCCATCGAAATTACCAAGATCGAATTCCCACAGGGAGCTCCGATTCGAGTCGAAACCAAAGTGATCGCTCCTCTGAAGCTGTTCGGACGCGTCAGCGAATGGGTTCGTGATGTTCAACTGTACAGTATCTCAACCAACGCGACGGCGACCGTCGAATTGAATGTTGTTTGCGACATCGAAGTCCGCGTCAATCTGCTGAAAGTGCCGCCCGACGTGGAACTCTTGCCGGTGGTCTTGGATGCTTCCGTCGGCTTGCAAAACTTGGACATTGAACGGATCAGCCAAATTCAAGGACCTACCGCAGATATCCTAGGAAAAGGAATCCAAGAAGTCCTCGATTCCAAATTAGAAGACTACCGCGAGAAACTTGTTCAGAAAATGAACTTGGAAATCCAAAAGCAAAAAGGAAAGCTCAAATTGTCTTTTCAGGAATGGCTCGAAACCTCTGTTTCCAAAAAGTCGAACTGACGCAAAACACTGCACAATTCAGCACCCGCAACAAGGAACGCGACACCCCAAAGTAGGGGGTGGCTGCTCAGGGTCGTTGACTTTGGTAGGCTATTGCAAGTAGGATGGAAGGATTGCATCGATGGCAAGGCGGTAGATGGGGTTGAAATCAAGTGTTTTCATGAACAATCCCAAGGCGTCCACAACCGAGAAGTCGATCAAAACACCTGCCTTCCTTTACGCCAATCGAATACCGAAATCGACTGGTCCCCACCTCCCACCCCATTCGGTCCGACATGAGAAAATCTCATTCGTCGCTTTTCTCCCCTATTTGGTGCTTGATGTCTATCGTCATCTTTGCACTATCAGGGAGCATCACAGCGCAGACTCCACCTTCTGCAATCGACAGTTTGATTTCGCGTGAGCTTGATTTGCTGACCGGAAATCCAGAAGTGGACGGACTTCAATTGCGCCGCTTGTCTTTGGACTTGCGTCTGGTTGGTCCGACTCAGGCGGAATTGGACGAGTACTTGGCAGATACGTCGCCCGATCGATGGGCGCGGTGGGTTCGGCGTTTTCTGGATGACCCGCTCTATCGTGAACGGATGGTAGAATGGCTCGACAAAACCATGCTTCAGCGTCGTCCGAACAAGTACGTGGACCGAACCGCTTGGATAAGCTATCTGCGAAAGACGGTCGATGAACGAAAGCCGATCGATGTCATCGCCAAAGAGATCATTTCAAGTGATTGGTGGAATGGATCGCAGCGTCCTGCACAGCGATTCTTTTTGGATCGCGAGGGAGATTCGCACGCGATTGCCCGAGATGCTGGGCGAATCATGTTCGGCCGCGACATGCAATGCAATCAATGCCACGACCATCCCAGCGTGGATGATTATCTTCAAATCGATTACCACGGACTCCTCGCTTTTTTCTCACCGAGCACTCTCGCGGAAGCCAAATACAAAGACGACAAAGGGGCCGAGCAAAAAATGCAGCTCTATATCGAACGCGCTGCGGGGGATGCACCTTTCGAATCGGTCTTTGACAAGGGTGTCTTGTTTCGAACAGGCGCTAGGATTCCGGGTGGCAAAGAACAGTTTGATGCCTACGAGCTTCCGGATCAACGATATTTGGCCTCACCCAAGCCGGATGCGTACGAAGGCGCAAACAAAGCTCCCTCTACCAGCCGTCGAGCCGCATTGGTCAACCAAATTACACCGGACCAGCAAGCCTTCGCTGAAAATTGGGCAAACCGAGTATGGGCTTTGATGATGGGGCGTGGGATTGTCCACCCTTTGGATATGCACCATGCGGATAACCCACCTTCTAACCCCGAGCTGCTAGCCGCGATCACTCAATCGCTGATCGCTTCCAAGTACGATGCTCGATCGCTCATCGAACAGATCGCCCTGAGCGATGCATACCGTCGTTCGAGCCAGCCAGCGATCGCATCGTCGTTACAACATCAATCGGTCTTGGATGTGTCCTCCGAGCCTGTGATTGCCTTGACGCAAAAGGTGGCGGCTCAAAAACTCAGCCTTGAATCGCAAATACCAAGCTTAGAAGCGGCTGCCAAGGCCGCGAACGAAGTGATGGAAAAGGCTGAATCCGATTGGCGTTCGATTCAAGGCCAACGAGTTCTTGTTCGAGCAGAATTGGATAAAGCCGAAGTCGTGTACAACGACGTAAAAAAGAAATTGGACGACGCCAACCTTTCCCTTGAGAAGGTTACCAAACAATGGACGGATAGCACAACGCGGCAGAAACTGTTTGAAGAAGCTGCATCCAAGCTGGAACAGGCAAAGGCAATTTTACCTGCTGAGGAACCTGACGTGGCCCAAGCCATCGCGGTTGCCAAAGCCAAATTAGAAGCAACCAAAGCTGAGTTTCCTGCAATCGAAAAAGCAAAGACCGATGCAACAGCGGCACGGGACGCGATGGTGCCCCCGGTCGATGGTGCTCGCGCGAAGATCAACGAGATTGTCGCTCAACTGCAACCCATCGAGCAAAGTTTGGGCGCTGCCGATCAAGTATTCCTCGACTCGCGGAATGTTTGGAGAAAAGCTCAGCAAACGCATCTGTTGGTTACCAAGCGATTGGATGCGATGACTCACATCCAAGATTGGATCAATGCATCTCAGCAAGCAAAACAAACGGAACAAAGCGTGATGCTGGCGTCGGAAATCAAATCGCAAAAGATAGCCGCTCATGCCGGTATTCTGAAGCAATTCTCGGAAGCTCAGCAACGCCTTGCTGATGCAATGCAGGTTGCGGCAAACATTCAATCCAAACGGACGAATGGGGAGCAACAAATGAATGCAATCCAGACTCAAATGACGGAACTACGATCGACCTTCGATTCCCTGAATAAGTCGGCTTCGTTGGTCGAATCACCAGAATCGTTTGCCTCTGCCAAACAAGCGATCGAATCCAGTTTGGCCAACAAGCAAACCGCGATGACTGCCATTCAGGGGGAACTGCAACAGATCGATATGGAAAGCGAACGGCAAGCCACCGTGGTGACTGGCTTGACTGCAGAACGAGCCGCTATTGAACCGACCTTGGCAGCGGCGGCTCTTGATGTCGAGCAAGCGAACCAAGCGATCCAGGTGGCGGATCAAGCGCGACTTCAAGAAATCGAAAAGTCAGCTATCGCTATGCAAAGTGTTCTGGTCGATCGTCAAAAAGATTTTCAATTGGCGCAAGACCGTATTCTCTCACCGGAACAGCTGGGGCTCAGCACGCTTCAGGCGACGCATGTATTTGGAAACTACGTCAACAACGAACTAGCTGAATTAGAAAAACAAGCCCCGCTAGCCGCCGACGCACCTCAGGAACAGAAAGACGCCAGAAAGCTCCAAGCGACAAGGCAAGCCATCGACAAGCTTCGTGGAAACCTGGACGTTTTCGCGAGTCTATATTCTTCAGGAGTCGGCCAAACAAGCGATGAATTTTTTGCATCACCCGACCAGGCACTCTATATGGCCAATGGCGGAGCGGTCTTCAATTGGGCTGCACCCAACGGAACCAATCCGTCCGGACTTGCTATCCAACAACCGGACCCACAGCAGGCGGCCGTTTTGATGTACCGAGGCTTATTGTCGCGCGACCCTTCTGGTTCTGAGAAACAATGGGTGGCCGAACAACTAGCCAGCGTTCCTGATCAGAAAACGATTGTGGCGCAAGAGCTGGCATGGGGAATATTAACCAGTTCCGAATTTCGAGTTTATCCGTAGTGGTTCGCACAGGAGAATAAGTATGAGCTTTGCACATTATGCATGCGGTTCTAAAGAGCACGGAATAAACCGTCGGAGATTCCTACAACGCACTTGCTCGACCGCAGTCGCTGGGACTGCCGTGGTCGGCGGGCTTGGCAGTTTGACTGCCGGGAAAGCCGCAGAACAACTGAAGTCGCAAGACATGCGAGTCGTTGTTTTTAACATGCATGGCGGGCTCAGTCAGCTCGAAAGCTGGGACCCCAAACCAGGAACAAGAACTGGCGGGCCGTGCCGATCGATACCCACATCGGTTCCTGGAATTCACATTAGTGATCTGCTTCCCAACACCGCAAAACAAATGCACCATCTGTGCTTGCTGCGCGGGGTCAATACGGCAGAAGACGATCACGGCAAAGGGGCCTACATGATGCTGACTGGACGCCGTCAGTCTGCGGCTGCGGACTATCCACAAATCGGTGCCGTCTCTGCAAAAATGCTCAACGATGAAAGCAAAGGGCTACCTGGACATATCGTGGTTGCACCCAGTGGTGGTGGAGGCCGCGGTAACGAGTCGGCTTATCTCGGCCCCAAGTATTCCAGCGTCGCATTGAGCGGCAGTACGCCTCCGCCACATACACTTCGACCGGATGGCATTTCGGACCAAGCCGAAGTGCGTCGCCATGAAATGCGCCGACGTATCAATCAGGAATTCTTGAACCGCAAACGAACGGCCATCACCGACGCGTACACTCACAGCTACGAGCAGGCGCTTCGGTTGATGGAACGACGCGATGTGTTCGACATTTCCAAAGAACCTGCCGCCGACTTAGATCGGTACGGAAAACATGACTTTGGAAGGCAATGCTTGATGGCGAGACGATTGGTCGAGAATGGCGTTTCATTCGTTCAAGTCACGCACTCCAACTACGATACGCACAACGACAATTTTAATTTTCATATCGAACAACTTGGTGAATTCGATCAAGGGTTTTCCCATTTTGTAAACGACATTGCCGAACGCGGCATGCTCGACAAAACGTTGATTGTGGTCCTCAGCGAATTTGGAAGAACACCGAACATCAACCTCTACTACGGACGAGACCATTGGTCCAAAGCTTGGTCTATTGTCATGGCCGGCGGTAAGGTTGCCCGAGGTGCAGTGTATGGTGCAACTAACGCCGAAGGGACCGAAGTCACCGACGGACAGGTGGATCACGGAGCACTCTTTCACACCTATTTGCAAGCTGTTGGAGTAGATTCCAATCAATCCATTGCCGTTGATGGACGCGAGCTTCCCATAGCCGATCCTGCGGTACAACCCGTTTGGAAAGTACTTACCTAAGATGAGTATACCGGTTGATATCACCAAGACGCATGTTGTACATCAATGGAAATACGATGCGCCGTTGATCGCTTGTCGCTTCGCGCCCGATGGCCTACAAGTGGCTGCGTCCAGTGAGGACAACACGGTGCAACTTTGGAAGGTACCGGGTGGCGAAAAGCAAGTTTTGAAGGGGCACGATAGCTGGGTTCACGCCCTGTGCTATACCCAGGACGGTCAGCAACTGGTCTCGGGCGGATGCGATGGCCGGCTCATTTGGTGGTCTGCGAAAGCGGAGACGCCTGCAGAGATTCGACGCGTTGATGCTCATGCTGGTTGGATCCGAGCGATTGCGATTTCTCCGGACGGAAACACACTGGCGTCCGTAGGGAATGATAGGCTTCTTAAGCTCTGGAGCGTCGCCACCGGGGAGCTTCTTGGCCAAATGGAGGGGCACGAACGACACATTTACAGCGTTCTCTTCCATCCCGATGGCAGTAAGTTGGTTTCGGGCGATCTGCTTGGCAAGATCCATATCTGGAATGTGGCAGAACGCAAATTAGAACGAACCATCGACGCGACACCCCTCTACGAACCCAACAAAGGGCAAGCGGCCGAGTACGGTGGCGTACGGACGCTTGCACTGAGCCTGTCACGCGGCGAGCTCATCGCGGGTGGTACTCATAAGGCGACCAATCCGTTTGGAGCTGTCCATGAACCATTGCTGCTACGATTTGGCTGGGAAGACGGAGTTCTCCGCAAAACACACGTTTGCGATGGAGTTCCTGGCGGAATGTTGTGGCGAGCTCAATGGCTTGAGGATGGGACAGCTATTGGCGTCTCGGGTGGCTCAACGGGTGGCATTCTTCTGTTCTTTAATGATACGCAAGAGAAAGACATCCATCGAACAATGCTGCCTTCATTGGCTAGGGACATGGACGTGCATCTAGGCAGCAATTCAATAGCAACCATTCACTATGATACTCATCTGCGTGTTTCTGTCTTGAACGCCTAGAAGATAGGTGTAGATGATTGGTACCAAGTCGATCGAATATCGTAGGGCGGTGGCACGGTCCGAAGGCCCCAAAAAGGAAGTTCGTAATAGAGAACAATGCTTTCCATTGAACAATCTGGGGCGATAGATCGTTAGCGAAAGCAAGGTTCTGAAATTATTTGCCCCACATTTTTCGACATTCGCATTGAAAAGCGATCAGTGGGCGGCACCGTTTGAAGAAGCCGGGCGGACCTTTGCTGAATCACTTGACGCATCCAACTCATTACGCAAGCGAGATGCGTACTACTTGATTACCGAAAGTACTGCCGCCGCCTAAATCGGTTAATCGTTCGCTGGTGATTTCGTTGAGACCTCTTCCGTCTGGCGAAAGCTTTGGCCACCATTGCCCCAGCGCGACAACAACACCAGGAAGCGTGTCTTCACTTACGATCACCTTGCGAACAATCGAACCCACCTCGCTTGCAACCATAATGTGAGCTCCGTCCGCAATACCAAGCGGAGCCGCGTCTACAGGATTGACAATCACCTGAGGCTCGCCGCCTGCCAATTTAATGACGCTCGGAACGTTACCCATGGAGGTATTCAAAATGAATGGACCCGGCGGCGAAATCAATCGAAGCGGATAATCCGCAGTTGGTTGCACCTGGAATTCAAGCTGCTGGGGTGCAGGCGAAAAGCGAATCTTACGGTCTGGGAAATTGCTACCTTGGGAGTAGGGCAAGTAGGAAGCTGGCAGATTGAGCTTCACGCTCTTCTCACTCATGAGCCGCTCTGGCGTAATTCCGGATAGCAGCGGATTCGGCGATTGCAGCAGCTCCTTTACCATCTCCTGTGGAGTCCAATAATGGCATTCATCGGTCAGCCCCAATCGACTTGCCAGCTGCTCGAAGAACCATTGATTGGATTTGGCTTCGCCCCGAGCTGGCACAACGGGCGCCGAGTATTGCAAGTAGTAATGACCGTAGGAGGTATAGACATCCGTATGTTCTAAGAAGGTCGTCGCAGGCAGCAAATAATCTGCAAAGTCAGCCGTGTCTGTTTGGAAGTGCTCCAGCACCACAGTCAAAAGGTCTTCGTTCCGTAACCCATCTCGAATGCGAGCCGAATCGGGAGCGACCGCTGCCGGGTTGCTATTGAACACAAACAAGGCTCGCAGCTTATCCTGCTCCAGCTCCGATGCTAACAAGTTCATGTTCACGTGACGCACATCCGGCTGAATTAGATGAGCGCCGCAGACTCGACGCGTGTTCAGTCCGAACGCTCCGCTAGTTGAAAGGCATGCACCGCCACCTTTCTTCTTCCATGCTCCAAGCAGTGCAGGGAGTAACGCAATGGCTCGCATTGCGTTGCCGCCACCTTCATTGCGAGTCAGCCCGTAGCCAACCTTAATAAATGGGGCTTCGCTGGTTGCGAACTGTTGCACCATCGAACGCAAAGAATCCAAGGGCAAGTTGCAATACTCTGCCGCCCGCTCCAACGGCCACTGGAGGCATGCTTCGCGATACTCCTCAAGCCCACTAGCAAACTTGTCCAGATACTCTTGATCGTGCCATTGATTCTTGAAGATTTCGTTTCCGAAAGCCAAAGCGAGAGCAGCATCGGTACCAACGCGGATCTGCCAATGTTCATCAGCGAACTTGGAAGTCTCATTGCGAAACGGATCGATGTGCAAAACTTTGCAGCCGTTCTTACGGGCTGCGTTGATGGGTGGGGCCGAGTGCGAATTGCTTCGCAGCGAATTGATTCCCCACAAGATGATGTGTTTTGCATGAACGATATCTTCGGGATCCGTACCCAATTTGTTGGGTCCGTAATTGGCTTCCCAAGCGGTTCCACCTGTGGCTGCGCAAATGGTTTGATCGAGCTCCAAGGCACCGATGGCTCGAAAAAATGATAACGGTGCTTGGGATTGAAGAACGCCCATCGTTCCGCCATAAGCGTAAGGCAGCACCGTCTGAGCCCCATGTTTTTCCAGAACACCTTTCAATCGTTCCGCGATTTCATCGATGGCGGTTTCCCAACGAATCGGCTCGAATTGACCAGAGCCTTTGGGCCCAATTCGACGCATCGGTACGAGCACTCGATCCGATTGCTCTTGCCTTTGAGGGTACTTGGCCATCTTGGCACAGGCGAATCCCTTGGTGATGGGATGTTCGCGGTTGCCGGCAAGATGGGTGACCTTCCCGTCCTCCACGGTGATATCCAATGCACAGGCATCTGGACAGTCTAAAGCACAGATCGTAGGCAAAACAGTCAGAGCCATGGTGAATTGTCTTATTCGGTTTGAGCACTTTCTAGCACGTACTTGGCTGCCTTGTCGCTGATGTCTTTTCGACACCATGCGCCTGGCCAACGAATCGCTTGCACAGCGGTGTAGGCCTGAAGCTTTGCAGCGGCAAGCGAATTACCCAATGCCGTTACGCCAAGGACTCGTCCACCATCGGTAACGACTTGGCCATCTTGCAATTTTGTTCCACCGTGAAAGACTTTGACGTCAGCAATTGCGTTCGCAGCTTCCAGCCCAGTAATCACGCGACCTTTTTCGAACTCGCCAGGATAGCCTTGGCTAGCCATCACGACACAGATCGCGGGTCTCGGGTCCCAAACGGGAGGATCAATTTCATTGAGGCGACCATCGACGGTTGCTTCCAGAATATCTAGCAAATCACTTTGAAGTCGCATCAACAACGGTTGGCATTCGGGATCTCCGAAACGAACGTTGTACTCGAGAACCTTCGGGCCTGTCTGCGTCAACATGAGCCCCGCGTATAGCACTCCACGAAAGGGCTTTCGATTGCGCTTCATGGTATGAATGGATGGGACCAGTATTTGATCTTCGATGGTCTCAATCATCTCTGGGGTAATGACGGGCGTTGGTGAGTAGGCGCCCATGCCACCCGTGTTGGGTCCTTTATCGCCGTCGTGCGCTGCCTTGTGATCTTGGGCTGGCGGCAAGGTTAGAATCGTTTTCCCATCGGTGATCGCAAGAACGCTTACTTCTGGCCCTTCGAGTCTTTCTTCGATAATCAATTGCGAGCCAGCGCGTCCGAACTCGTTCTTTCTAGCGATCCGGTCGATGGCTTCGAGAGCGTCATCGCGTCGCGAGCAAACAATAACTCCTTTTCCGCTGGCAAGTCCATCCGCCTTGATCACGACGGGTGCCTTGTCGCGTTCGTTGGGATAACGAGCTTTGATGTATCGCATGGCGCTGTCCGCATCGCGAAACGCTTGATACTCCGCCGTTGGCACATCCGCCTGTCGCAACAGCAACTTGCAGAATACTTTGCTTCCTTCAAGCTGAGCGGCCGCTTTGCTAGGTCCGAAGGCTCGTATTTTTTCTTTGGCGAGAGCGTCCACCAGCCCCAGCGTCAAAGGGACTTCGGGACCGACAACGACCAAGTCCACTTTTTCCTTTTTGGCGAAGGCGACCAG
>CAITIF010000199.1 GCA_903892365.1 uncultured Pirellula sp.
ACGTTACCTGCCAATACCCATGCAATCGAGTTGGCTAAGTCATCGCCAGACTCTGAAGACTCTGTGAGCGACGTCGCCTCTGCCTGGTCACGTGGTAGCGAATTGAAACTGGCGTTGTCACTTATTCGATCTTTGCGACTTGAATCGACATTGATCCGCGTATTGCGTCTTGATTGCCGGATGTGGCTGAATTTCGAATTGCTGTCAAGTTGTTTTCGACTGCTGAAGTCTGCGAGCCTTTGCTCTTTCAGGTCCACTATCGCTTTTTGTTGCCGTTCGATGGTCTGCTGATTGATGTACATGATTCGGCTGACCCCTTCCTGGAAGGCATTGGCCAGCTCGCTGTTAGCTAGGCTTTGGGCCAGCTGCATGGACCAGCGTAGGCGATTCAATGCGTCGTTGGTCGAGCCAAGTTGATTTTTAAACTGGTGACAAAACGGAATGGCCTTAGATGAGACACGCAACAAACCGGCGTATTCAGCCCCGGTCGAATTTGATTTCTTTGCCGATTCGACTTGTTCCATGATTCCGAGGAATGTCTGGACTGAATCGACAAGTCCGATCGACGAGTAGCGAGGTCCGGTTGCGAGCGTCCGAAGTATATCTCCGGAATCCACTTCCAGGAAATCTTTGCGACAAACGTCCTGAGAACTGTTCTGAATGAGGAGCCAAGGATTAGCGGTGATGAATTGCTTCTGACGACTGTGAATCGATTCATGCATGGAACTGGCGTGGCCAGCCAAGGCAATATTAACGGTTTTGCATTCGTGATACACGGCATTCCATTCCGCTTCGGAGCAACGGATCAAGCCTTGTCGATCAGTGATTTGGGCTTGAGCCTGCGAGTTGGTGGTACTGCTTGCCTGCAAATAGCGAAGCGGCGTCTCTGAGATGCTGAGCGCGAACTGTAGCAAACTAGGATTGCTCGACGTCCGGTATACTGCCTCGCTCCACTGAGATATTGTTGCGGCCAGTTCGTCGGACAGTTCGGTCAAGATGCATAACGACTCACGCCATCGATCGAGCCGAAGAATTGCCGCTGAAAAGCAGGTCTTTGCGTTCGAGCCCAAGAGAAACGCGGATCGCGCCCTGTCGACCTTCACGACAAATCGTTCAAATGTTTGAATCTCTTCCGACGACGCGGCTGACACATCCAAAAGCGATTGCAAGGAGGGGATCAAGATATCGAGGCTAGCCAGCGAAAAACCCCACTCATCGTTTTGCTCGAAAGTGAGCTGGGAATAGGCGAAAGAGGATAGAAACTTCCTGCGGCTTGTTGCTTCGGCATCGCGTTGCTGGCGATCGAGCTCTTCGCGTGCTCGACGCTCTTGACGATCGCGATTTGCTTCCTTGGCCTCTTTTTCAAGAAGTTCAAGTTCGCGTAATTTGAGACGATGACTATTCCTGTCAGCATCCCTTTGAGCTTGTGCAATTGAGGTTTGAGCGGATGCGATCCGATTGGTATTAACCATATTGGCGAGCATGAACCAACCTGCATTCGACTCGAATGCATCGCCGAGATCTTCGAAAAAACTCATTTGGGTTGCCGTGAATTTAAGTTAGGTATCATCAATTTTCTTATGCCAAAAAGACGCGGACTATCGTGACTTACGAGTGTTTTTTTCCAAATCAATCATCAAGCGAAGGAAGTCGACCATCGCCATGCTTGCGATGTAAGAGAGATGAAGTACCGCAAAGAGGGCAAAGAAGATTAGGATTGCACCCGCGATAGTTAAAAGAAAAACGGGGAGCACCTCCATATTTCCGTCGATTAGGGTGGTACCACCAAGAAAAATGAGCGAGACCAGAAATCCGATTAACAAGAGCACAAAAAGCACAGTACAAATCGTAAAGCCGACACGATTTGCAAATTTGAAAATGGCGATATAACGCTCTAGATTTCCATAGCGATTGCTGTAGTTTTCGCCAATCCAAGGGAAGAAGAATCGCTTCACAAAGCTTGCGTCCTCGGTTTCGACTGTTGCAAGTTCTTTTGCCGCGGAAGCTTTTTGATTTCTCACAAAGGAATTCGGATCTTGGATCCACATGGCGGGGGAAGCCGTATTCGCTGGCGGAAGCATGGATCCTAGATCCAAACCGCCGAACGCGTTTAATTCCTCGGCAACGACGGGGGCGAGACTCGCTTCCAGCTTGTCCCAGGTCATCCACGGACCTTTGGCAGACTCGGCGACCAGAGCATCAGCTTGGATTTTTCCTTGCTCTCGCAGAGAAGCGAGGCGATCGAAAGCCAATGGACCTACCGATTTGTCACCCTTTTTCAGGTAGTAGTTCGAGTGACTCATCGTAGGTGTTTTGAAGGTTTACTGTGTTGGGGAACTCAAGAAGACCCTTACCTATCGCAAAGCCGATCGATTTTCTGTCACGTATTTGAGATTTTTTTCCTAATTGCGACGTGTCGGGACAAGCCCAACCGTCGCTCCGGCGAGCACGCGGGTAAAACCCGCGTGAGCAACGCGAAGCTGGGCCTTGAGCCCCTAGCTTCGCAACAGGTTTGGCGTGCTAACACGCAGCCCCCCTAAATGACCGTGTTCGTGGGCCGGAGGCCAACGAACGCGATCTTGGTCTGGTCAATTAGGCGTTTAGCGCACCAAACCCATTGCGACGTGTCGGGACA
>CAITIF010000200.1 GCA_903892365.1 uncultured Pirellula sp.
CCCGGACGAGTCTAAAATAGCCGCTTCCACATCCAAATTGGAGCCTTGATTGTTGGTCCAGTTTAAGGGATCGATCAAGGCTGATTCGAGCGAACGATCGTATCCGCCGCTCCCATTGCTAGTCCAAAGTTCATTCACATAGGGGTCGATTGTGATATCTACGGGCCCACTCCCGGTTTGAAAGCGGAAGAAATCAAAGTCCGTTGTCTCAGAGACAGTACCAAAACTGGAAATCGATTGACGGCCATTTGGGAGTGAAGTTCCGACCAATTGCGTCGCACTGTTCCGGTTGTTTGCGTGATCGTCCGGAACGTAACTAAAGCCATTCTGGGTGGTAATCACATTGAGATCCGATGGACCAGATCCAAAATTAGCGTTCGCGGAGCCGTTACTGGTACCGATGTACGTTCCATCGTCCCAAGTGGTCACGTTCGCGTAGTAACCGGACCCCATAATAGGCCCCCAGCTATTCTCGCCTGTTCCGTGCCCGTTGTAGTATTCGGAACTGGGTTGAATTGGGTTTGCGGAAGTTGTCCCATCGTGCGACAAGCCGACGGAGTGTCCAACTTCGTGAGTAACCGCTGCTGCGACCGCCAGCGAAAAGTTGTTGAAGACATATGCCGGAGTATCTGTTGCACCAGGGGACTCGTAGCTCCAATTGAAGCTGTTAATAAACGCAAAACCGCCTGCACCGGAATTCGAAAAATCGACCAAAGTCATGACAACCCGAATTCCCCAACGGTTGTCGGTGCCACCTTCGTTGACCAAATCACTCTCGCCTGGATCTTCAGTTGTTACGTTGACATCAAATGCGGAGAAATCCGCCGCAACACGTTGCCAAGCATCGCTAATCTGTGCTAGCTCGCCATTGGTAAATTCAGGACCATTTCCAGCAGGATCCCATGCGGGGGAAACAATTTCCGTGATATTGCTGGATCGGTTCCAGCTGGTTCCGCGAGCTGCGAAGCCATCGAAATCCATAAATATCGTCTTGGTTGCGGATGGCCGGCTATGAAGTCGGAATACATCGGTCAGCGGAATTGCCCCGACGGCGCCGGTGCGAGAGGCCCCCGCGCCGTTTGCGGATTGCTCTCTCGCCCAATTGGCAAGATCTGTAGGAACGGCCGGCATGAACCCCATCGGAGGCAACGCCGCTTCGCCTTCCGCAACCAAGTAGGAAGCCCCCAAAATATCCGCTGCCATTAAGGATCGAGTCTCGAGACTCTCAAGACGCAGAAGTCGGCGATAGTTGGAACGATTTCGAGATACCAAACGTCCGTTTTTCATCTTTATGACCAACCCAAAAAATGACGAAAGTGATGAACATCTTTATCTTTGGATGCTCTATCCCTAGGTAAAAAAAGCAAAATTCCTGACGCACATTGTAAACCAACTTGTTTCTGAACGGAAACATTAACCTTCAATCTGCGTACGATTCCGTCCCTGATTTCTGTGGCCAAAAGGGCCAAAAACAGAGTAAACACGTTGGTTTTCTAGACTAGAAAAACCATCGTAAATGAGATTCGAGTACCTATACGCCAATTCAGTTCCCTAGATTTCGGCAGAAAGGAAAGCCAATCGCAGCAGGTTCAAATGGGCCTGTCGCTTGATCCAGATTCGACTTTTTGGTAGCTGGATTTTTGATAGCTGGAGTCGCCAGACTTCAGTGCGTCATAGAAAAACCGAACTCTGGCGAGTCCGGCTACAATGGCTAACCCCAATTTTTAGCACTTGTTCCCTGGCTCAGCCGGCTCAGCCTTGGAACGAGAGCAAAAGAGAATCTGCTAAATCGCTTTCCCTTGTGACTCTTGATGCTCCGTTTGTGTGATCAGTCGGGCAGTTCGGTTGCGGGTGACATAATTCCAGAACCACTGAAATAGAACCAGAATCCTGTTTTCAAACCTAGCCAAATACAGGACGTGGATGAATAGCCAAGCCAACCAAGCGAGCTTCCCCGTCAAGCGAATTTTGCCCGACTCCACCACCGCATGCGATCTGCCAATCGTAGCCATGTTGCCTTTGTCCCAGTACTGAAACGGCTTGCTGGGCCGCGAACCAGCAACCGTCCTGGCCAAAAACTTGCCCACGAACTCCCCTTGCTGGATAGCCACTGGAGCGACTCCCGGCAGAGTCTTCTCGTCCGCAGTGGAAAATGCAGCCAAGTCACCCGCCACAAAGATATTGGGCTGCGACAACAGACTGCACTGAGAATCGACCATAACCCGTCCGCCTCGATCCAGCAGCGTTGGATCCCCCAACGCATCGCTAAGCAACTTCCCAAGTTTGGATCCTTGAACGCCTGCTGCCCAGATCACCGTATGAGTGTCGATGCGAAGCTCCTGGCCGGACTTTTTCACGATCACGTGATCCTTTGCGATTTCCAGCAATCGCGTTTCGTTCCATACTTCGGCTCCCAATGTTTTCAGGTCCCGAGCGGCTGCTATCGAGAGGCTTTCGTGGTACTTGTCCAAAACAAGCTTGCTATTCTCGACCAAGATCACTCGGGCTTCAGCAGGGTCGATGGCTCGAAAATCATGCTTCATCGTCTGACGGGCTAATTCACAAATTGCACCCGCCATTTCAACCCCGGTCGGTCCCCCACCCACAATGACAAAGGTGAGTAAAGCTTTGCGCAGTTCGCAATCGTCCGTAAGTTCCGCGGCTTCGAAAGCGGTCAGAATCCTTCTTCGAATTTCCGTGGCATCCTCGATCGTTTTCAATCCTGGCGCCAGCGGCTCCCATTCCGCATCGCGTCCGAAATAGTGATGGTGCGAACCGGCCGCGACAACCAA
>CAITIF010000201.1 GCA_903892365.1 uncultured Pirellula sp.
CCGGGACGAGTCCTCTAAAATCCCTGATCATCGTCGGCTAGACATTTGGATTCAAATCGAATCAGGAGTGAAAAGCCCCTTTAGATCTCCGAATGATCAGCCATAGTTACTGTCGAAAAATGAGGGGCGAAAAATGGGGGGCGGAATCATGGCTCCAAAATTTTTCGACCCTCATTTTTCGACAGACTCTTTTAAGCAACGCATTAGCTTACCAAACCTGTTTTGACAGTGAGGCACAAGAGCCACCTTCGCGTTGCAATTCACTGGATCCGGGACTTGTCCTCTAAAATCCCTGATCATCGTCGGCTAGACATTTGGATTCAAATCGAATCAGGAATGGAGTGCCCCTGTAGATCTACGAATGACGAGGCATAGTTACTGTCGAAAAATGAGGGGCGAAAAATGGGGGGCGGAATCAAGGCTCCAAAATTTTTCGACCCTCATTTTTCGACAAGGTCTTTTCGGTATGGCAATGCTCGTTAGAACACCAAACCTTTTGCGAGAAACGGAACCCCAACACTATGCCTTTTGGGAAACGTGGTTTTTCGTAATCGACTACCATGTTTCGAGTACGATTGCATGCCAAACTGTGCCACACCAAAACTAGTGCTTGTGGGTCAGTGAATTGTATGGAATCGGTAACGCGGCTACCGCTCGTGGCTGTGAGACAAGTGATACAGATTACCTAGTCGGAACACGCGGAACATCGAAGGCCTGGAAGATTGAGAACGACCGCTACAGGTCAACTCATTGCTTCTTTTGGTCGATAAGTTCGAGGACTCAAACAAAATTCGTTAGCAGAATGATAGCACGGGAAATGGATTTCTTGTGCCCCCCGAGAATTTGAAATTGGTCTATCAAGGATGATGAAGATCATGAATCTGAGACACATGTTTGGACCGGCGATGGTCCCAATGGCATTCGTTTTTTCGGGATTCTTTTGCTCACCTGCGGAAGCGCAACTTCCCTCCCAAAATCGATTTTCGCCCATCAATTACTTTGGACGCTGGCAAGGTTTTGGATACAGCGACGGTTATCATGCCTGCAAAGAAGGGCGATGCCCACCAAAACTATCGTTCTCTAGCTTTTACGGTGAACCAACCTCACCACCCTCTTCCCCGCTGTTCCATGGCCATAGAGCGGCCAACGTTGGCTATTCCCCACAATTGCAACCTCATCAATACAGCCATTCGGTCCACCCCTACAGCCAGTCTGCATACGCAGGCTCACAGGGCTTTTCCCAACCCAGCCCGGCTCCCTACTACCCTGGAAATACCGGTTCAGAAATGAGTCCGCCAGCCATGTATCCTTCCGAAATGGCGGCCCCCCAGGCACCGCAGCAAATGGCCCCAGTTCCATCTGGTCCCCCCCCAAGCTTCTACGAAACCGTTCCACCCGCCCCCCCTCGTAAGCCCGAATCGCCTAGCGACAAAGACTATTTTGAGCTTCCACTGCCGCCCAAATCGAGTGATGATTTGCTGCCTGCGGCACCGTCCGTGCACAGCCGACGCGTTCCGCCAGGTAACCAATCTCTTTTGCACCAATCCAATTATCGAAAACGTTAGTCTTGAAGCGTGGGATCGAACGACGAAACTCAGTTGAAATCAGATTCCAAACCAACGGAACCCGTTGTCTCTTTTCGTCCGACCACAGCCACCGGAATCTGGTTGATTATCGTGGCGGCGGTGCTGTGGAGCAGTAGCGGTTTTTTCACTCAAACCAAACTGCTGGACGTTTGGCCAATCGAACATCGCGGAACCGCCATCGCCGTTTGGCGAGCCCTGTTCTCCACTCTGTTTTTGCTGCCCTTGGTCCGCAAGCCAAGCTTCCATTGGGTCATGATCCCGATGACCTTGTGCTTTTCGGGAATGACTTGGACCTTCCTGACGGCCCTGGTGAGCGGATCGCCCGCAAACACCATTTGGCTCCAGTATTTGGCGCCCGCTTGGGTCACGCTCGCTTCCATCTTTTTGTTTCGCGAGATCCCACGAGGACGCGATTGGTTCATGCTTGGCACTTGCATTTTGGGAGTTTGTTTTATTCTGGTCATGGACGCTCTCTACAGCGTTCCATCCAAGCACTACCAATGGTGGGCGCCGCTGCTGGCCGTGATGTCCGGAATCTGTTACGCCGGCGTGATTATGTGCATGCGTGTGCTTCGCGATCATGAATCGTCGTGGCTGGCAGCGTTGAACCATATTGTCATCCTGCTGGTCATGTCCCCTATGGTTTGGTTAAGTGGCGTCTCGCTTCCAACCGGTTGGATGTGGGTCATTTTGGCATGCTTGGGTATCCTACAAATGGGACTCCCTTATTTTCTTTTTGCACGCGGTCTCAAGACGACGCCCAGCCACGTGGCGTCAGTCATCACTCTCCTTGAACCAATCCTGCTCCCTGTTTGGGTGCATTGCATGCGGAGCGGCGATCCGGAATACCAAGTCCCCCAATGGTGGACCTGGGTCGGTGCAGGCTTGATTTTGATCGGCCTGACCATTCGCAACGTGGTTCGGGATGAAGAGCTTCAAGCAGAGGCGTCCAAAGCATGAGAGTCATGCACATCATTACAAGAATGATTGTTGGCGGGGCCCAAGAAAACACGCTCTACAATTGCATGGACCTGATCCGGCACCATGCAGATGAAGTCGTCTTAGTCACCGGACCCACTACCGGGCCCGAAGGGAAGCTTCTCGCTCAATCGGACATCCATGGCCTGGAGATCCAGACTGCGAAGTCCCTGATTCGTGCCATTCACCCGCTCAGGGATTGGCAAGCGAGAAAACAGCTGCTGCAGATGATCAAATCGTGGAAACCCGATGTGGTGCACACTCACAGCGCCAAAGCTGGGTTGATCGGACGCGATGCTGCTTGGAACTGCCGAGTGCCTTGCGTTATCCATTCGGTGCATGGTGCTCCCTTCCATCCGTATCAAAACCGAGTTAGCAGATGGTTCTTTATCCAGTGTGAACGATGGGCGGCAAAGCGATGCCATCATATGATCAGCGTCGCCAATGCGATGACGGACTTGATGGTCTCGGCAGGAGTCGCCGAACGTTCCAAATTCACAACGGTTTATAGCGGAATGAACGTCGAACCGTTTGTGCATGCCAACGAGAATCGCAATCGCATTCGCTCCGAACTTGGGTTCAAGGATTCGGATATCGTGTTTGGCAAGATCGCACGCTTGTTTCATCTCAAGGGCCACACTTATGTGATCCAAGCAGCCAAACAAGCTTGCCAAAGTAATCCCAACGTAAAATTCTTGTTCGTCGGGGATGGAATTCTTCGCGAATCGTTTGAACAGCAAATCGCCGCCAACGGTTTATCCGACCGCTTTGTATTCGTCGGACTGGTTCCACCGGACCATGTCCCTCGCTACATCGGAGCCATGGATGTTCTGATTCACACATCGCTTCGCGAAGGGCTGGCCAGAGCGCTGCCACAGGCCCTGATCGCTGGCAAACCAGCAATCAGTTACGATATCGATGGCGCTCGCGAGGTGATCCTCCAAGATGAAACAGGCTTTCTTCTGCCACCCATGGAAGTCAATGGACTGGCAAACGCTATCTTGAAGCTTGCCTCGGATTCCGACCTGCGAAGCAAGCTAGGAAAACGTGGCGCCGAACTCTTCACCGAACAATTTCGGCACGAACATATGACTGACGTGATTCGAAGAATCTACTCAAGGATCTTGGCTTAGCAGGATCTGCAGCCAGATCCACTACGGGAACTTCCTATAGTGGACGAGGCGACGAGACCATGCGTGCCACAATTATAATTGGTTTCTCAATCGTTTGATGTAGTGGTTGTCGCCCAACGAGAAAGCGTGGCGAACATAGCCGAGGCGTCTCATCAATCGCTCGGTCAATCTTGTGTTGGTCACCTGGCAGACAATCGCTTCGGCGTTCCGAATTTTTGCTATCTCATCGACGGCGGTCACGCCACGATACAATGTTCGGTAGCACGTGTTCGGGCCACTATGAGCGTAAAGAACCGACATGAAACCAGGGGAACGCATCGGGAACGCGTAATAAACGCGACAATGATCAGCGGGAAGTCGAGGAAGGTAAGAATCCATCATGGACTCCCATTCCGAACCCACTCGAGGCCACCACCGCGGATAGATGCGATGAACAGCCCCATCGATCAGTTCGATTTCACCATAACGGCAATTGCGGATTCGTGCGTGGGAATGAGCCAGGTCGATAATCGAACCCAGCCCACAATTAGCCCAACGAACAGAACCCAGCCAGCGGATCAAGCCTGTTGCCCTTGAAATCGAATTGCCTTACAGAAAGGCCGATGTCCGGCAAATTCGCCTGAACTAGGCGACAGCCGTTGCTGCTTTTTTGATGTAATGGCTCAATCGGCTCTTGGCTCGCGAAGCCTTGTTGACGTGAATAATCTTCTTGGAGGCTGTTTGATCCAACAGCTTGCACAGGTCATTGTACTGAACCTTGGCTTCGTCAAACTTCTTGGATTCAACGGCTTCTCGCAGCTTTTTCATGGCTGTCTTGAGATGCGACTTGGCAGAACGGTTGCGTGCTCGGCGCTCGAGGGACTGGC
>CAITIF010000202.1 GCA_903892365.1 uncultured Pirellula sp.
CCGTCGATAGTTTTAGTGATCTTCCCTCGCAGTTGCATGTCGCTTGGCGAATTGCATACAGTCGTCCACCCAGCCAAGCCGAGTTCCAGCTTTCGATGGCACATGTGGCTGAGCAGTTGCGAGCCATTCAAAAAGACCGACGCGGCATAGCACCTGGCTCGAATATCACCAAACAGGTTTTGGTCAGTTATTGCCATGCGTTACTAAACTCAAGCGAATTCGTTTACGTCGATTAGGAGCAAATTCATCATGGGACTCTTTAGTCGCCGACAATTTTTGGCCGAGAACGCGATGGGGATCGGCTCGATCGCGCTCACTTGGTTGTTGCAGCAAGAGCAAGGCAAGAAACCGAAGTCGATCGAACTTGCCAAACCTCACAATGACTTGCTCTCTCGAAAGCCGCATTTCGAGCCTAAAGCCAAAGCGATGATCTCGTTGTTCCAACACGGTGGTCCGTCGCATATGGACTTGACCGATCCGAAGCCGGAGCTGACGAAGTACAGTGGCACCGATTACAAAGAGGATATCCACTTTAGCTTTGTGAATGAAGCGAGCAAAAAGCTCTTCGGAAGCCCCTTTCAATTCAAAGCCCATGGGCAATGCGGGACAGAGCTGTCGGAGCTGCTACCTCACACGGCCGAGATCGTGGACGACATGTGCCTGATCCGCAGCATGCACACAGGCGCAAATGGACACGAAGTTTCGATTCGCTATTTCCATGGTGGGATACCGGGCATATTGGGACGCCCCACGTTGGGCTCTTGGCTCGTTTACGCTTTAGGCTCCGAGTCGCAGAACTTGCCAGCTTACATGGTTTTAACCGATCCGGGCGGGCTACCGGTGGATGGTGTCACCAACTGGGCCAATGGCTTCATGCCGGCCATGTTTCAAGGGACTGTCCTTAGGCCCACGGAGCCTCGCATTCTCAATCTTGAGCCACCGCCACATATTCGAGGTAAATTTCAAGAACAAAACCTTGCGTTCCTGCAGGAATTGAATCGCCGACATCTGGAATCACATCCTGGTGAATCGGAGCTGGAAGCTCGGATCGCGAGCTATGAATTGGCAGCCCGCATGCAGACAGCAGCCGCAGAGGCGCTCGACATCGAACAAGAAACTGCCGCGACGCATCAGATGTACGGACTGGATCATCCCGAAACGAAAGAGTATGGCACTCGCTGCTTGATCGCTCGACGTTTGGTTGAACGCGGAGTTCGGTTCGTACAATTGTTTCACAGTGGGCAACCGTGGGACAATCACAGCGAAATTGTGAACGGGCTCCGGTCGATCTGCAAGAAAACGGACAAGCCTGCGGCGGCTTTGGTCAAGGACCTCAAGCAACGAGGCATGCTCGATTCAACCATTGTGCATTGGGGTGGCGAGATTGGACGATTGCCTGTCACACAAGAACATGGCTCACCCGAGAAAGCGGGCCGCGATCACAACGGCCAAGGCTTTAGCATTTGGATGGCTGGCGGTGGGTTCAAGCCGGGTATGACTTTCGGTAAAACCGATGAATTTGGGCATCGAGCGGTCGAGAACATCGTGACACCGAACGACTTCCAAGCGACCGTTTTGAATCAATTTGGTTTGAAGCACGAAGAGACGTTGTACATCCATAGCGGCCAAGAGCAAATCATCACGAATAAACGCCCAGCTCGAGTTGTCAAAGAAATCATTGCTTGAGCCCGATGAACGCAAAAGGTTTGGTCGGCTACCCGCTCTGACTAGCACACCAAACCTGTTACGACATGTCGGGACGAGCCCGACTGTCGCGGTGGCGTGGAGGCACGGCGTGTGCATTGGCGGGTACGCGGGCAACGCCCGCGTGAGAAACGCGAAGCTGGGCCTTGAGCCCTAGCTTCGCAATAGGTTTGGCGTGCTACCAAAACCAAGCCCCAAAAAAGCCCCTGCGTTCAAGGGCCTCGTGCCCGATGAACGCAAAAGGTTTGGTCTGCTTCCCGCTCTGTC
>CAITIF010000203.1 GCA_903892365.1 uncultured Pirellula sp.
CAACCAGCGTGAAGCCGCTTCGCATTTCCCTGCGTGAACCATGACTTTGCATTAACTTGCTTTGCACTTTCATCTCCCTATCCTCCACTCTGTTGCAATTGCCCAACTGTTTTTGCGTACGCTTGTGTTTCAACCGACCGACTACTTTGCACCGCTCAAGCTAGTGATCAGCGAGATCAGTGGCATGAACAAGGAAATCACAATGAAACCTACCGCGACCCCCAAGAACACAATCAACAACGGCTCGATCAACTTTGTTAACCCCTCCGTCATCACACTCACCTCTTCGTCGTAATTGTCCGCGATCTTATACAACATCGTGTCCAATTCGCCCGTCTCTTCACCCACGTCCACCATGTTGACTACCAAGTCGTCGATCACTCGCGACTTCATCTTCATCAAGTACATCAGGCAACAAGCCACTACACCAGCAATTAGGATGCCAAGACCCACTTCGGGCAACGAATTTCCGGCGGCCTTCGCACCTTTCTTCAATCCCTTCGATCCCGCTTGACTGGAAATACCTCGTCCAGCTGTCAATGCAACCGACAAAACCATGATCCCCGGAAAAGCACCCATCCAAGCCCAATAGAACAAAGCCAACGGATGGAACCCAGGAATCGAATTCTCTTTCATGGGCTTCGCAATCACGTCCCCCTCGCGAATCGCATCGTTGACCTTGCTAAAAATCCGCTCGAACATCGCGTTACCCGACGTCTCTCGCGTGATATTGATCGCTTCCAAAATCGGAACGCCAGAGGTGACCAACGTACCCAACGTTCTGGTCGTTCGAGCCAAAATGTTCTTCTCCACCAAGCCACCAAAGATCGGCACCTTAATGATGAACATGTCAAAGCCCATCCGGCCATGCTTGAACTTCCGAACGATCTTACCCACCAGCCAAACACAAACCGGCAACAAGATCATCAGCCAGAAATAGTTCACCACGTAATCGCTCATCGCCATCAACAACTGAGTCGGGGCAGGGAGCTTCAGTTCGAATTCATCGAACATCTTTTTAAACGTTGGAACAATGAAAAACATAATACCAGCCAAGATGGCGGTCGCGACGAACACCACCGCGACCGGGTAAATCATGGCCCCTTTGACCTTGCGCTTCAACGATTCCGATCGCTCCAGAAACTCAGCCAAACGCTGCAGAATCGTTTCCAAAGCACCGCCCGCTTCACCCGCCTTCACCATGTTCACATACAAACGATTGAACACCTTCGGGCACTTGGACATCGATTCCGAAAGAGTCGAACCGGTTTCGATTTCATCGCACACGTCCATCAACGCATTCTTCAGCTTGCCCGGCTTGGAATTGTTTTCCAAGATCTTCAGCGAACGCAAAATCGGCAAACCCGCGTCCTGAAGAATCGACAACTGCCTCGTGAAAGTACAAATGTGCTTGGTCTTGGCACCACCCATCGCAAACGGACGCTTGCGCTTTTGCCCCACAACCGCTTTGGCCGCGACCCCTTTTTTCAGCGACAACTTGGTTACAAAGTAACCCATTTGCCGGATAGTATTTTGTGCCTCTTCTTCACTTGGCGCATCGATCACGTCTCGGATTTCTTGTCCGGTTCGGTCCATCGCTTCGAATTGGTACATTGGCATGGTTGGTAATCCTTAAACTAATCTTGCTCGCACAACTGCGTTGCTGTCTTGAATTGAGATTTCGTATCGAATTGAGAAAAGGTGTAAGGTGTAAGCTTTAAGGTGTAAGGTGTAAGGTGTTTTGCTTACCGCTTACACCTTACCGCTCAAAGCTTATCCTTATGCATCGTGTACTGTTTCACGGACGACTTCGTCCGCGGTGGTGAATCCATCGAACACAAACTGCTTGCCATAATCGCGCAAGGTAATCATTCCAAACGATTGAGCTTTGGCCCGAAGATCATCGGTCGTCGCATTCTGCATGATCATGTCCCGAAGGTCATCGTTCATCACCATCAGCTCAAACAAACCGATCCGTCCCTTGTAACCGGTGTTGTTGCAGGCGTCGCATCCTTTGCCTCGGTAGAACTTGTGCTGAACCCGAACTTCTTCGCTCACCCCAAGCTCCATCAGCACTTCCGCGTCCGGCTCGGTCTCCTCACGGCACTTGCTGCAAATGCGCCGAACAAGTCGTTGCGCCAAAATCGCTTCCACCGTCGCGGTGATCAAAAAGGTTGGAATGCCCATGTCCTTCATCCGCGTGATCGTGCTGGGCGCATCGTTGGTGTGCAACGTGCTGAACACCAAGTGGCCGGTCAACGATGCTTGAACCGCGATTTCGGCCGTCTCCAAGTCTCGAATCTCACCCACCAGAATGATGTCCGGATCCTGTCGCAAGATTGCTCGCAAGCACGATGCAAACGTAACGCCGATGTCATGATTGATCGGTATCTGAACGATCCCGTCGATATCGTATTCCACCGGATCTTCGGTCGTAATAATCTTTTCGGTGATCTCGTTCATTTCCGACAATGCGGAATACAAGGTCGTTGTTTTTCCAGAACCTGTAGGGCCCGTCACCAATACGATCCCGTTCGGGCGTTTCATGACCGTGCGGAAGCCTTCCATAGTGACGTTGTCCATGCCGACCTTTGTCAGCGACAGCGAGACCACGGATCGGTCCAAGATCCGCATAACCACGCTTTCACCAAACATGGTTGGCAACACGGACACTCGCAAGTCCACCTGGTGACCACCCACCATCAAT
Organism: uncultured Pirellula sp.; assembly: GCA_903892365.1. Lineage (GTDB taxonomy): Bacteria > Planctomycetota > Planctomycetia > Pirellulales > Pirellulaceae > JBKCUI01. Next base: position 2,708 of record CAITIF010000203.1, read on the forward strand.
TCAATCCGACCGTCCTGGGGCATGCGGCGTTCCGCGATGTCCAAGTTGGCCATAACCTTAATCCGAGTCGTAATCGCAAAGGCCAAGTGACGCGGCGGCGGAACCATTTCGTACAAGACCCCTTCGGCCTTGATTCGGATCCGAAACTCATCTTCAAAAGGCTCAAAGTGAATATCGCTGGCGTGGTCTTTGATCGCTAAAAGCAGTACCAAGTTCAACAGCTTTCGAACAGGCACACTGTCCGCCAGAGCCTCGGCACCGTCCAAGTCGAACTTGTCGCCCATCAACAAGCTAGCCTGCTGATACAACGATGTATCGTCCGCAAGCTCCTTCACAATCTTCTCAACGCTCAAGCTTTCGGACGAATAGAATCGTTCGATCGACGCTTTGATTTCACGTTCCGTCGCCACGACCATCTCAATGTCGTAACCCAAAAACGTACGCAACTCATCTTGTATGGTCAGGTTTTGCGGGTCGCAAGTAGCAACCGTCAAGCGATGCCCATCAAACTTCACCGGAATGACTCGGTACAGCTGAGCCATGGTTTCGGTCAATCGATCAAGCAACTCCTGGGCAATAGGCGCATCGCCAAGCGACACAACCTTCATGTTTTGCTGCTCACCGAGCGCTTGAGCCAATTGCTCATCGGTAATCAGCGACATGTCTTCAGCCAACTTACCAAGCAACGCACCAGGTTGCTGCTGCTGTTCTTCCAACAGCAGAACCAGTTGATCATCGGTCATGAAACCCATATCAACGAAGATTTGGCCAATTCGTCGCGAACTCATAACTTTAGCTCCTGTTCCTTTTGACCGTGATGGTGTTCGTTAGCCGTGATCGAATTCTTCTGGATTCTCTTCGGTATCATCAATGCCCCGTCGAGCATTCACGATCCGCTTGGCAAGATCATCTGGCCTGTGTGATTTAGAAAGAATGTCTTCTACCGTGACCCGTCCTGCCGCCCAATGGTGGTAAAGAGCATCATCCATCAACTGCATACCGAACTTCGAGCCTGTTTGAATGGCTGATCCAATTCGGAACGTTTTGTTTTCGCGAATCAAGTTCGCAATACCAGCCGTCACGACCAAAATCTCATAGGCAGCAACTCGCCCACCACCAATCTTGGGCAGCAGCGTCTGAGCCACCACACCCAACAAGCTGGAAGACAATTGAGTTCGAATCTGATCTTGGAGGTTACCCGGGAACGCATCGATCAAACGGTTCACAGTACCCATCGCACTGTTCGTGTGCAGAGTACCAAACACAATGTGCCCTGTTTCGGCGGCGCTGATCGCGGCCTGGATGGTTTCCAAGTCCCGCATCTCACCCACCAGGATACAATCCGGGTCCTGCCGCAAAGCGCGTCGAATCGCTTCCGAAAAACTAGGAACGTCGACCCCTACCTCGCGTTGATTAATGGTCGATTTTTTATGCTCGTGATAAAACTCGATCGGATCCTCGATCGTAATAATGTGGTGATCGTGCGATTCGTTAATGTAATTGATCAAGCTAGCAAGGGTGGTGCTTTTGCCCGAACCCGTCGGACCGGTTACCAACACCAAACCTCGAGGGCGCAAACACAACTTGATCACTGATTCCGGCAGACCCAATTGCTCTGGCGTCAATTTGTCATTGGGAATTTGACGCAACACCATGGAGATGTTGCCCCGTTGCTTGAAGATCGAAACTCGAAAGCGAGCCAATGTTCCGAACGCAAAACCAAAGTCCGAACTGCCTGATTCCTGCAGTTCCCGCTGGCAGCGTTCTGGCGCGATACTTTTCATCAGCTGGACCGTGTCGTCCGCTTCCAGCACCTTAGTTTCCAGTTTCCGCATTCGGCCGTGCAACCGAAACACCGGAGGCTGCCCCACGACGATGTGAATATCGCTGGCCCCCTGCTTGACGGCAGCCTGAAGTAGCTTGTCGATTAAGACTGTTGCCATGTGCCTGATGACGCTGTGGGCGTCTGGATCGTGAAATGAAGAGAAGCTGGATGAGATCAAACTGACGACGGAAAAAAATAGCTAGTTATTTTCCGTGCCAAAGTGATTGTAGTCCGGCCGTTATATGGAAGAAAACTTTGGAGCAGATATTTAAGACGTTTTGAGGAAATAGGCCGTCATCGGCGACGACGAATCGATCCCCCCTTGCAGGGCGCCAATGCAGCGATAGCAACCCTAACGAGCCCAAGATTGCTAACACGAGCCGAAAAACTGCCTCACCGGGATGGGCCCCAACCGGTGACGACCAACTCGAAAATCAAACGCTTTGGACACAAAAAGAAGGAGGGAAGCCAGCCCGCTAACCCATAACTTCTTTTAATACTTTGGCGATGGCAATATGCTCCTGCTCTGTCTTCTTGGCGGTCCGGTAAACTTCGTCCATGGTGGTGATGCCCTGGACGACCTTACGCAAACCGTCGCAGTAAAGTGTTGTCATGCCAGCATTTATAGCTTCTGTGCGAAGCTCTGCAGAGGATTTGCCAGCGAACATTTTCTCGCGAAGACGACCGTTAACGATCATCAATTCGTAGATCCCGATCCGGCCGCGGTACCCCTTCTTTTGGCAGTATGGACAGCCCTTACCTTTAGAGAACTTGGAAAACGGGACGATGTCCAGCGGTAGGCCGGCGTCTTCCATCACCGAGTCCATCATCGTGATTGGGACCTTGCAACGCGTGCAAATTTTTCGCACCAGTCGCTGAGCCAGAACCGCGATCACGCTACTTGCCACCATGTATCCAGGAACACCCATGTCGGTCATACGCGTCACAGCACTGGGCGCATCGTTCGTATGTAGCGTGCTAAATACCAAGTGTCCAGTTAAACTGGCTTGGATACCCATCTGGGCTGTTTCGGTATCTCGCATCTCACCCACCAGGATGATGTTGGGTGCTTGACGCAACATGGCTCGAATAATCCGGGCAAAGTCCAGGCCGATGTTATGCCGAACTTCCACCTGGTTCACGCCTGGCAGGTAGTATTCCACCGGGTCTTCGGCGGTGATGATTTTTCGGTCCGGCCGATTCAACGCATTCAAGGCGGCGTACAAAGTGGTTGTCTTTCCGGAACCGGTTGGGCCCGTCACCAAAAAGATACCATTAGGCCGCTTAATAAGGCCAGTGAACAATTTAAAGTCGCGGTCGGCTAACCCCAGCTGCTTGACCCCCACCTTGATATTATCTTTGTCCAGAAGTCGCATAACGCAAGACTGGCCGTGGTTGGTCGGGATCATGCTGACCCGCAGATCCAATTCCTTTTCGCCGACGGTAATTTTGATTCGACCGTCTTGAGGACGACGGCGTTCGGCGATGTCCATTTTGGCCAAAATCTTGATCCGGGACAAAAGGGCCCCCAGCAACCGTCGCGGCGGGCTGTCTCGCTCGACCAAAACGCCGTCAATTCGATAACGGATTCGAACTCGTTCCTCGAACGGCTCGACGTGAATATCGGAGGCTCGCAACTGGACGGCTTCGGCGATCATGTACTGAACGAGCCGGACAACAGGGGCGGATTCATCCCCCTCTCCCTCCTCCTCACGCATTTTGTCTTCTTCCGTTTCGGTGAAGTCAATTTGCGTGTCGGTGAACTCCTGAAGCATGGAGTCAGCGGACTCCCCTTCTACCTGACCATAATATTTATTAATAGCCTCTTGGATATGCTCTGGTGGAGCCAGAGCGGTTTCGACTTTGCGATTGAGAATGAACCGCAGCTTTTCAATGGTTTCGATATCAAACGGGTCAGAAACCAGGACCTTGATGGTTTCTTCTTCGTCCGAGATAGGAATGATTTTGTTTTCGCGAGCAACGGATTCTGGAACTAGCTGGATCACATGATCAGGAATTCGAATAGTAGACAGGTCAACGTATTCGAACTTATAGAACTCCGCTAAAGCCTGGGTGATTTCTTCACCAGAGGCATATCCGAGCGAGACCAGGCACTGCCCGACAGATTTATCATCTTTGCGTGAGACACTGTTGGCCTCCGACAGTTGCTCCAAGGAGATAACCCCCCGAGTGAGGAGCAGGTCGGTAAAATCGCGCATGGGCTGGTCCATAGAAAGCCTCCAGCAAGAGCATGAGAAGACGAGTGTAGGGAGTGGTTTCGGCCGGAGCCGTAGCTCCAGCCGAACCTCAAGTATATCGCAACCTGACTTGGTAGAACAAACACGTTTCCCGAACTTTAGCCCCCTTTTTTCATCGGAGTGGTCTGCTGCGACTGTCGCGTTGGAAAAATCAGAGCCAAAGGGCGTCAGGGAGTAAACTTCGCTTGCGCCAGTTTGTCAACGACAGGAAACTTGTAATCCTCCTCGAAGCTGTGATAAACTCGAGGTGCTCAGGAAACTAAGCAAGTAC
>CAITIF010000204.1 GCA_903892365.1 uncultured Pirellula sp.
GACGCCAACAACTTTGGCAACAGGCAGATCAATTTGCCCGACTGGTTCACAATAACCTTGATCTCCGAGATACCGCTTTCACCATTGCGAACGAAGGGCGACGTTTGATCGAGTGCGATCGCGTGAGCGTCGCAACCTGCCATGGTCGCAGCACCAAAGTTGTGGCGATCAGTGGTCAGGATACCATTGAAAATCGTTCCAATATTGTCACCGCACTCAACCGACTTGCGGCCCGCGTCGTCGCAGCTGGCGAGCCGCTGTGGTATGACGGAACCACTGAAGATTTGCCGCCGCAACTTGAAGAAGCGATCGAGGAATACGTCGACCTATCCCACGGTCGCACCGTAACGGTACTCCCCATCCGTCGCCCTGAACAAGTTGTGGAAGGCGATATCCAGTCCAAGAAACAAACACAGCGCGAAGATAATTCGCAACGTCCCATTATCGGGGCTCTAATCGTCGAGCAAATTGAAACGCAACTTTCGCGCGAAACATTGCAATCACGCGTCGATTTGGTTTACGAACATTCGTGCCGAGCTCTAGCGAACTCGCTTTCGTACAATAACTTATTCTTGATGCCCGTTTGGCGAACTCTGGGGCGAGCCACCTGGATGTTCCGAGGTGATGCAAAACAAAAAACGTTGGCAATTTGCGGCTTAGCTATTGCTGCGATCATTGCGATGTTCCTCATCAAAATCGATTTCGACCTACGTGCCAACGGTGAACTTAAGCCGGCGGTTGAACGCCAAGTTTTCGCGATGACCGATGGAGAGATTGAAGAAGTCTTAGTAGATCATGGCAGTGTGGTCAAAGCGGGCGACCCGCTGGTCCGACTCAAAGACACCAATCTGGAAGTCCAAATCGAAGAAGTCAATGGTAAACGACAAGCGGCAATCAAACAGAAGCAGAGCCTGAGCTTCCAACGACTTTCGTCAAGTTCAATCACAGATCTTGATCGCAACCGCTTAGCCGGTGAAGAAGCGGAAGTTGACGAACAATTGCGCAGCTATGAAGCCGAGATGAAATTGCTGCAAGAGAAAAAAGCCGCTTTGGTACGAACGGCTCCCATCGATGGAGTTGTGGTTACCTGGGATGTTAAGAACGTACTTCGCGCCAGACCGGTAGTCACAGGGCAAGTCCTGATGGCCATTGCAGATCCATCGAAAGATTGGTACCTGGAATTGGAAATGCCTGAAAAACGAATGATGTATTTGGACGATGCCAGAATGTCTAACGATGGCAAACCTCTCAATGTTGAGTTCGTTCAGACAACCAACCCAAGCGTTCGTTTTTATGGCTCCCTAAGCCCTGAAGAAATACACCAACGTGCCGAAGTACACCCCGATGAAGGTGCAGTTGTCAAACTGAAAGTTAACCCCGACACAATGGATGGGCTAAGCCGCCGACCCGGCGCACGAGTAACCGCCAACGTGAAATGCGGAAAAGGCTCTGCCGCCTTCGTATGGTTCCATGAAGTTGTCGAATGGGTTTACGCGAACTTGTTGTTTTAGATGTTCTCTGTCGATTGGTCCAAACCATTGACCATTGCCGTTAATCAACCATTAGGTGTTGCGATATGAATCGAACTTGCTTTCCCTTGGCCATAAGCTGCCTAATTGCACTTTCGGCACACAGCCAAGCACAACAGCCCCATATTGTTTATGCCAAAAGCGCAAAGGTGAGCTACGAAAAGAACGTCGATATTCCAGCACCCGCTAACGGTCTGATTTCCGAGCTGTTGGTCGAGGAAGGTAAACCGGTCGTTAAAGACGAGGTCCTTGTAAACCTCGATCAACGGATAGCCAAGGCAGAGTACGAAGTAGCCATACAAGAATCGATTGCAGCCCAAAAGCAAGCGGAAGATAACTCGAATATCCTCTACGCCAACAAAGTCGCCGAAGTGGCATCTGCTGAATACGAAAACTATTTGGAACTATTCCGAAAGGGTTCGACCAGTCCTGCCGAATTGCGACGCAAAAAACTAGAAGCTGAAAAATCAAAACTCTCCATCAATGTCGCCGAACTGGAACAAACCAAAAACATCGCGTCGGCATTGGTTGCCAAAGAGAAAGTCAAAGCTGCTGAGGTCCAGTTAAAGTTGCGAACGGTGACTGCACCTTTTGACGGCATTATCGCTGAAACCCACGTGAAACAAGATTCTTGGGCGAGAGAAGGTGACAAAACGGTAACGCTGATCGCAATGGATGAACTACGCGTTGAAGGCTTTGCTAGAGAGGGACTTGAGAAAGTCGCGCCACATACACTGATGGGCTCTCCCGTCACCATAGAAGTGATAGTTGCATCTGAGATGCCGCCCGTGATCATTGAAAGCACGATCGGATTTGTAAGCCCAATCGTGGAGATCGGACAAGGCCCAAAGGTCTGGGCCAAAATCAAGAATCAAAAAGTCGATGGTAAATGGATACTGAGTGAAGGGATGACCGCTACGATGAAAATCAAAGTCGGCGGCCCCAATCTCGCGCAACCTGCTGCGGCCAATTGAAACGAAGGAACCTTTTGCAAATTAGGTCATCTAACTTGCGTCTTTAAATCCAACGGACCTCTTTTACAACCGTTAAACAGATAAGTAGAAACGAGAAACCTTTCCTATGACCACGATGGCTGAAAGCTTGGTCAACAGCGCCTCCA
>CAITIF010000205.1 GCA_903892365.1 uncultured Pirellula sp.
ACTGCGGCTGATGTCTCCGAAGTCTCGCGACGAGGCGTGGCGAGAGCTAGCCGCAGTTTATTTTGAACTGCGGTATTTTGAACCCGACCTTTTGCCAATATGGTTCCCTGCATTGTCGGAACCGCACAGCGTTGAAGCTCTACTATCGCACGACTTGGACATCCCAAAGATCTTCGAACGATCTCGATTGGAAGGTGCCCCGTCCCCGGCTCTGATCTCGCACACGGATAGCGATGAGGATCGCCTTCTTACGACACGTCGAAACTGGTCCATGGCTTCCAATGCCACCAAATCGGAACGAGGATATCTGCGTCAGCTTCGAAAACGCGATCGAGCCATCGAACGAGGGAACACTGTTTTTGCGATTGCATGCGCGATTCGAGCAGTGCATCATGCCAACTCGGAAAGAAAAAGAAGCTCTGCGAAAAGCAAGGCTCGTGAAGATGTCGCGCGCCTTGTCAGCCGCCTGCGAAATGCTATCGACTTTCCGGATCGTGATACTCAGGCTTGGCAAACGGCGTTATGGGAGTTATCCGAAAATTCGATTCATGGATTTTGGAATGCAGAAAAGCGATTGCTTTACGATCTCCAAAAGGTATGCCTTGATCACGAGCGCCTGACGTACAAAGTGGACCTTGTTAAGTGGCTTGTTAGCCGAGGCAAACGGCCTGTCCGAAGACCTCTGACGAATCTTCGCGAGGTCGCCATGGCAAAGCATCTTGCAAGTGCAGCATCGCGACTAACGTATGTTCGACTGAGCGGGAACGATCGAAACCGTTTAACAGAACTGATACAAAATGCAGCTTCGCTGTCGGAATCGCAGATGCGAGACCGTATGCGCCCCGTACTGTACCAAACGCTTTTGTCTGTCGACTTGGTACCCAAAAGCATCCCCGAACAGGTTGCGATGGACAAATTGGTTGACGAAGCCCTGGATTGCATTGCAGACCGTGGCTATCTGACCATGGGATATTTGCGGGATGCGATCAGTCGCAACGACCTGAAACTTCCTGACATCCAAGAGGCACGCGAAGTCTGGCATGGCGATTCCCTGCTGCGAGCGGACGACCGGCTTGATCTGTCCCTGGATGGGGTTTACCGCCGGGGTGAGTTTTATCTGCGTTGGCTTCAAGTGGTTAGCTCCTTCTTCTTTGGCACTCGATTCGGACGCTTCGCCACTTTGTATCTAATCATCCCGTTCGGCGGAGCGGTGGTGATCGTCGAAGGAGCGCTTCATGTGCTTCATCTGTTTGGAAGCCACCATCACGAATCGGGGAGTGAATCGACGGCCGACCACGATGCGCAAGCCAGCCCTTCCGGCATCCTACCCGTGGCAGAACCGCAGAAACCAAATCCAGTCGCGGATTCCTCGAATCAACCGATCCAAGAAAAGCTCAACAAAACCGGCACAACAGCCCCATCATCAGACGTATCGTCGGAGTCATCGCAAGAAGCATCGCTGGACCAAACAGAATCTATCGTTTCTGTTGCACCCAAGACCACCGATGAAGCGGTGGGTGAAATCCTATCACAGCGAACAGAAACCTTTTCGCTGGTTCTGATTCTGGGTTTGTTACTGCTGGCTCTCATTCACGTGCCTTCGTTTCGAAAACAGTTACTGACGGGACTGACGAGAGCTTGGCGATTCCTACGAGCGGTCATCGTCGAGACCCCTCTATTCTTGATAAAGCTTCCCGTACTAACTCGATTATGGACATCCAAACCATTTGTGCGGTTACGCCGATACATGGTGGTACCAAGCATTCTAGCCATCTTGGTGGGACGAACGTTCCCTTGGTTGGCGGGATGGAATCCTTTGGAATGGTGGGGTGTAGCAACCATTGCCTTGCTGACCAGCACTATCCTGAATACACGCATGGGGCGGGACACGCAAGAAGTAACCCGCGACTGGATCGAGAATGCTTTGCATCAGCTGCAAGCTCGGTTCGTCTTTGCGTTCATTGGTTGGATTGTGGACTTCTTTCGTTTGCTTCTAGGCACTCTTGAGCGAATCTTGTACGCTGTGGATGAATGGCTTCGTTTTCACAGCGACGAAAACTGGCTTTCTGTACTGGCAAAAGCGATCTTAGGAGTTGCTTGGTCCTTTGTCTCGTTCTTGATTCGTATTTACGTTAATCTTTTGATTGAGCCAACGTTCCATCCCGTAAAACATTTCCCCGTCGTTACTGTGGCTCATAAGATATTGCTACCTGCTCTGATCATGCTAGAAGGGAACATGGTTCACTTCTTAGGCCAATATGTTGGAACTCCTATCGCACGCTCGATCACTTGGTTCAATATCTTCTTTCTGCCGGGGTTCTTTGGGTTTGCGGTTTGGGAATTGAAAGAGAACTGGAAGCTCTACCTGTCCAATCGAATCAACCGCATCGGCCCCGTTCCAGTCGGAAGCCATGGTGAAACGCTGGCAAGACTACTTCGCCCCGGATTTCACTCTGGCACATTACCTAAGATCTTTCGAAAGCTTCGCAAATTAGAACACAGGGATTCGTCTCTTGGCCGATTTACGAGCCGTCGCTCAGCGCAAGAGCAGCTTCACCATGCCGAGAAGGCGATTCGATTTTTTGTCGATCGGGAACTCATTGCACTTCTTCACAAATCCCCAGCGTTGGGAGACCTGAAGGTGGCATGCACAACGATTCAAACCGCGTCGAATAGCTTTTCGATTGAACTTGTTTGTTCATCGCACCCTAGCGAGCCTGCTCAGTTTCGATTTCAGGAACAGAGCGGATGGCTGATCGCCACAATCGCACAAACAGGCTGGCTTGAGCTTATCGACGCCGAACAGCGCAACTCGGTCCTGCATGCACTAGAAGGATTCTATCGCAAGGGGGGAATCGATTTGGTACGCGAGCAACTGGAGAACAACTTGACTCGCGAGCACCCGTACGATATCGATTCAGAAGGCCTACGCATTTGGCCATCGCAGCAATTTGAAGTGGAACTGGTTGCGAATCTGCGGGATGAGAAAATGATTGCTCCGCTTCCTGCGTTTCAAGCGAGCCAAGCGGGACTGAAGCCGATCGAGCGAGAGAAGATCGTTTTTTCCGCAACGGAAACCGAGTGGACTCAGTGGGAGAAAACTTGGTCATCAAAAGAAACGTCTAGCGACGCGAGCAGTAAGATTCAACTGGAATCAAAGCGTTGATAGACCACCTGCACCTATCAAGAACCGAAGACTCATTTCGGTTCTTGATGGAATGTTGCCCTTGGGATTCGCCACAACGGTTCGTTTCCGGTTTGCATGGTCGGTTTGCATGGTCGGTTTGCATGGTCGGTTTGCACCCTAGAGGAGTTCCACGCAAGCCGAGCTATCACTTCGTGGCGATACCCCTGACCCGTTCCAACCCTTCGGTTTAGAACCGAAGAATCAGATCGGCAGTAATTCGATTTTCAAGAATCCCGCGACGCTCTGTCAATGGAAACTCAAATGCGATACCTGATTCAATGTTCCGATTTGGCTTCAGCTTGACACCCCAAGCATTCGTTACCATGTTGTTCCCAGCAATATCGCGGGAACCGAGATTGAAAAGATCGCCACCTTCGATTGGGGCAGCAAGCCCGTTGCCACTCTTCATGAAATTGTACCAATTGAGTTCCGTGAACCCGTAGAGCATGCTTCCGAAACGTCGGTCCACGTGATGGGACCAGTAGAACATTTGGTTTTCAGCTTGGCTGTCGACTGGAAGTATAAATCCCGTTGACGTCAGGTAGTGAGCCGAAGAGCCTAATCTCGTTCCACCTGACAAGAAGAAGTCAAACACGCCATCTCCGTTAGCTTGCAGAGACGATCGCGTTCCCGCAGTTGTTTCGAAACGAGCGCCAACCGACAACAACCGCCCCTGCTCTGGATCACGGTATAACGAGTACTTCAATCCGGCACCAACGTCTGCCCAACCATTGGTAATGAGTGGACTGGAGCTGTCGATATAGCCATCCTTGACAGCGATGAGCGACAAATTTTCGGTCAATCGAAGCCTTACCTGAAGTGCATATAAGCGAAGCTCGTCTTTCGGTAAGCCTAGAAGACTAGGAATGTTGTGATGGATGAATATCCCTCGCACTTCAGTCAACTGACGAGGATCTTCAAAATAGACAGGGTTGGTCATCGGACTGATGAAATCGTCATAACATCCTTCGCTCTGCTTAATGATCCCCAGTCCGAAAAGACTCTTATTCCCAACATTGAAGCCATCGCAGTTCGCAGAGGAATCGCAGCACGTGGCACCGCACCCACCGAATTGCATTGGCACACTCAGGTCACACGCGTCGCTCGAAGCGACAGCTTCCCCCTCGCAAGAAGCCTGAGTAACAGCCCAATCCATCGGGGACGCTTGTATCGTAGTCCCCTGAAGGCCGCTTCCGATTCTCTGCGTGGTTGCAGCAAGCCCTCTTCCACCCAAGGAAGCAGCAATAGCGATCATCATCGCGTATTTGATTTTTTGCATGATTCTACCGTTCGAATTAATAGGATTCCATTCCATCGATCGACTACCTGGGAGCGATCTTCCATCCACAACCCAACGCTGTCGCATCGTCGATTCCTTTTGGAAATAGACGGAACGGCTGCTAATTTCCCCATATCATCAGATCGAGTACCAAAAGTGCTTTTCGACTTGGTCACACGTGTGCACCTAAGGCAAAATCGGCTTAACATGCGTGCAGCCGACAAGCGCGCTAGTGCTCAGCAGAACATCCCTTAGGGATTAACAACATTTCACTCAACGAGAATCGTTCTTCGCATTGAACATGAGCCACAGGCGTTAGCCCAATGGCACTCACTTTTTAGCTTGCGCAAGCAAATTACTGAGCCGCGGGCGCTAGCCGCGTTACGGTTCCCCTGCCAAATACGGTTATCGCGGCTAGTGTCTTTTTGAAGTTGCACCGTTTTAATTTCAATCGTGCTCGTGCTCAATGAAATGGTGCTCGTGATCGCAATCGGTACACCCTGGTCGAGCACGAGTACCGCTGGCGCTGAGTAAGAGTAAGAAGAACAAGATTATCATGTTAGCTGGGCTACCGGACTTCTGCTCAACGGCGAACTGGGTGGTACGCCTGCGGTTGGTAAGGTTTTTTGCACCTACGACCATTCTTTATCGAATCGGTCTGAGTTTTGCACTTGAGTCAGCCAGCTACGATGATTCGAGCGGGACTGGCTGCGACCATCCAGGCTGAAGTTGATTCAAGAAACATCCAATGCAAAGGAGCATCTATGTTCGATTGGTTCAAACGCATCCCCCCGGCCCAAGCTTTAGGCTGGGGAGCCATTGGGTTGTTAGCAATCTTGATCGTCCTGATTTTCGTGCGACGCTTGACAGGGTTTGCCGGATAGAATCCGCGCGCGGCTAGATCCCCATGTCGGCAAGTCGCTCGGCAATGATCGCCAAATTGGTGGTCAGTTGTGGATGCTGGACTTCAAAGTCAAGGATAAGCTTATCGACGCGCTGTTGAAAGCTCCCCTCCTCGGGTACCTTCGTTTCCAAGAAGGGATCGTCGACTGGGCGGGGGCTCGCCAAGGCCATTTGGATTTCGACGATGAGAGACTTTAGTTTTTCTCTTGTCGACGCGTCGATAGTAGGAGCGTCGATCAAGCATTGGTGAAAGGCTTCCAGGTCTGTAGCTAGCTTGTCTTGCGTCATGCTAATGCACCCTTTCTATTCTAGACCTTCGCGCAGCATGGTGTGACATGCTACACAACTGGTGGTCAATTGGTTAAATGCGAGCGTTGCCCCCTCGACATTCTTTCTCTTGGAATGGCGGATTAGTTCTTGGTTTGCCAATCGAAAACTTTGCATCTGGGTCTGATAGTCCTTGTTGC
>CAITIF010000206.1 GCA_903892365.1 uncultured Pirellula sp.
CATCAGTCAGCTTAAACTCTTTCAAATAATTTTTATTCAAATACCGGAAAACTCCGATTTTGGCTTCCATGTTGCGATTGCTTCCTTACCAAGTGGTTTCTGTTCTTGTTGCTTGGCAGCTAACCAGCCTTGCAATGTCGCCCCGTGCAGAGACCAGTGGACCAATCGCCGCAGGCAAGCCGTCGGTAGAGCTTGTTGGGATGGTCGCTATTCCTGGAACTCAAACTGACAGGAGCGGCCTGGAAGGAAAACTAGAGACAGGCAGTCCGGCGAATGCTTTAGGTGGTTTTTCGGCGATCGATTACTCCTCGGAGAGCGATGAGTATTACGTTTTGTCGGATCGTGGGCCTGCCGACGGAGCTGCAAGTTTCGCGTGCAGATTCCACTGCATCACGTTTCGCCCAAAATCGGATGCATCCGTCGAATCGAAGATCGCATGGGACTGGAACCTGGCATCAACTCAGTTGTTGCGAACTAGCGTGGAGAATCCTTTCACAGGAAGTTTGGCTGCGTTGCAAGCTTGGGATGGTCGAGGCGACTGCCCAAGCCTGGATCCAGAAGGGCTTCGGCTGGTGAACGGTTTGGTATTGATAAGCGATGAATACGGCCCATCCATTCGATTCTTCGATCGGTCTGGGCAACTGAAATCTGAAGTCGCGATTTCGAGCAAGTTCGGGCTGTCCGAACGCAAGATGCCAGCCATGAAGGAGGGCACTTTTTCGAATCGAGGACTAGAAGGCATTTGTCAGACTCCCAAAAGGGGCACGTTGGTCGCGGTCTTTCAAGGACCTTTGGTGCAAGATGGTCGAATCGTCAAAAAGAAATGTCTTGGTATTCAATCCCGATGGTTGGTCATTCAGCGAGATCTGAAGACCATGAGCGAGCTAAACTATGTTTTAGATGACGAATCGACAGGCGTCAGCGAGGTGCTTGCGATCGATGAGACGCGTTTTTTGGTTTTGGAACGCGATAGCGAAAGCGGTGTCGACGCAAAAATCAAGCGGATCTATTTGGCAGATATTACGGAAGCGACGGACATAAGCCATTTGGATTCCATCGCGCAAGGAATACCGACTGGCTTAAAGCCAATTCGCAAAGAGTTGCTGCTCGATTTGATGGACCCGTCCTACGGTCTGAACGGGGAAAAGACTCCGGAAAAACCAGAGGGTTTGGCGTGGGGGCCGTCGATGCCGGACGGACGAAGGCTGCTGGTTGTCTGTTTTGACAACGATTTTGAAGAAGCTCGGCAGTCCATTCTGGCGGCCTTTGCAATCCAAGGACTTTAGCCTGCTCGCTTCATGCTCTGATAGGTCAGCAGGACTTCGTAAAAATCGCGGGACACGACGACGGGATCGTCTTCGAAATCACGAACCCAGCCCAAGCGATTCGAAGCGGCTTGGTTCAACGCGGGAAGAATATCTTTCAGACGAAGAGTGACGCTGTCGGTCAAGTTCGATACGCAAGACGCCTTCGAATTGGAATCTGCATCGACGGAATCGCCACGAAACAAAGTTAATTGGATCGGTTGGGTCGCCGTTTCTGCTCCGTCGTACTCGGAATCGCAAGTTGCCTGGTCCAGTCCAACGACACGGAAAACGGGCTTGATCATAAGCAAATCCTGAAAGTTAGCGAATTTCAAAAGAC
>CAITIF010000207.1 GCA_903892365.1 uncultured Pirellula sp.
CACCGGCAGAACCAACACCGGCAGAACCAACACCGGCAGAACCAACACCGGCTGAACCAACACCGGCTGAACCAACACCGGCTGAACCGGCAACGACAGGAGGAGCAAAGTAATCATGGCCATGAATCAACGAGAAAAATATCTAGCAATGGGTGTCGGGTTAGTCGCATCCCTGTTTGTCGGCCAGTACGTTGTTAACTCGGTTCAGAAAGGCTACGCAGATAAGCTTCAAAAAATCGATGAGCTGAACAAGAAAAAGCAGGATCAAGATCTGCAGATCACCGCAGGTGTGATTGCAAGTCAGAAGCTTGTGGCTGTCGTAGGGCGTTCATTGCCAAAGCTTGAAGAAAAAGCTCGCGCTGACTACATGGAATGGTTGATTGACTTGGGCGAGTCTGCAAACTTGCGTGAGCCGACGCCTAGTTTGGTAGGTGATCAGAAGGATCGTGATGGTGCCTATCATCTGTTTAAGTTTCAATTAAGCGGTTCGGGAACGATCGAGAACGCTACGAAGCTGCTGCATGATTTTTACACCAAGGATTACTTGCATCGTATTACTCGCTTCAACTTAGCCCCAGTAACTGGACAACCAGATCAAATGGCGATCTCGATGGACTGCGAGGCAATTGCATTAGGTACTGCCAAAGAGAAACAGCCAGCACCACAGCAACCATCCGCCCGTATTGTGAAGTCCTTGGAAGAGTACAAAAAAACGATCGTGGAGCGAAACATGTTTTCGCCTATGAACCAACCGCCCAAGATGGAGCCTACCAAAGTGGTGGAAGCCAAGATTGGTTTGCCTCTCGACCATACGGTCGAAGCGAAAGATCCCGATGCAACTCACAAAATCAAATACGAGTTAGTTGGGGATGCGCCCAAAGGTTTAATGGTAGATCCTGATACCGGAAAACTTACTTGGAGCTCGAACGAACTGGGGGAATTCAAGGTGAACTTGAAAGCCACGGATTCGGGGTTGCCACCTAAATCTTCTACACAGCTTTTAACCATCAATGTCAAAGAGCCACCGCCACCTGCGAAGGAGCCCATCAAGTTTGATGTCGCGTCGCAATCGGTAGTAACTGCCCTGCTCGTTGGTAAAAATGGCCCCGAAGCGTGGGTGCATTCGAAGACCGACGACAAGAAGTTTTACTTGCACAAAGGTGACCAGCTGAAACTTGGCGGTATCGAAGGCAAAGTGGTGGAGATCGGCCTAAATTACGTTGAGTTCGAAACGGAAAGTCGACGTTGGGTCGTCGGTCAGGATGAGAGCATTGCGGACGCCTTCAACCGCGGTCAAATCGATTGATGCCGCTATTAAGAACGTGCTAGCACTAGTTAAGCGAAGCAACTCGAAGAACCTTAAAACCGATATTCGGGATTTTCCGGATCGAAATCAGCATCGGTGATACCGACGTTGAACTTGAGGTTCTCGTACGTGTAGGACTCCAGCAATTCGGGCTCTTGCCCCTCTGCTTTGGGCCATGTGAAGCTCGCGTACTTGATTGGCACAAGCCGCTCCTCATCCATGTAAATTTGAGCGAGATAGAATTCGAAGCCCACTTTCTTGCCGTCGATCTCAACGAACGGTTCTTGATGAATCACCTCAAGAAGCTTGCAAGGTATTTGATCCAAGTCCACATTTTCGCGAATTCGAACTTCCGCGGGTCCCAGTGACTTATCCAGTTCACCTCGTTCTATCAGCTTTCTCAAGAGCTTTTCAATTCCGATTTCTGTGATGGGATATCGGTTGCCTGCCATAGCAAGCCTGCTTTGAGGTAAGAGATCGACGCTGACCAATCCAAACAGACCAGCTTCATGGGCTTTGAGTTTGTTGCCATTTTGATCTTGAATCCACAAGACTTCCCGACCTGCTTGTGACTTGGGTGCCGTTGTCTTGAGATAAACAGAAACTTTGCGTGCTTCGCCTGACTCGCTAGGGCTATACCGAAGTTTCATGGCCATGGTTGAGGGTGGATAGAGCGTTTTCCCGATGCGTTCCTGCTTGACCAAGTCGGCGGTATAGTCGCGATGCTCTTGAACATGATTGGCCAATGCACGCCGTGCTAATCCGAGCAATGGATCCAAGGCATGCGCAGCCACATCGTCAGACGGTGGTTGGTCACGCAAAGCCGGGGATGTTGCTTTGTTTTCTCCGGTGAGTGCTACCTCAGTAAGCGACTCTTCGCCGGTCATTTGATTCCAAATGACCCACACAGCGCAGGTGGCCAAGGCCAAAAAAATGCCCGATCCAATCGCTAGTCGTGCAAGCCAAACTCGGTGCCTTTGTTCAGCCACGGTTGTACCTCGTCAAGTGTAAGAGTGCGAGCGAGTTCGAAGCCCCGACTTGTCAGTGAGAAGTCGCGGTGAATATGATGCATTACGAGTCCATTTTTACACAAAGTACGAAACCCCTCTAAAAATCGTACGGTGGTTTCGGGATGGTTTGGGTCGCGAAACGCGATCGTTTGCACCTCGTCCAACTCAACATAGACCGCAAGCATGCGGGAGGGAGCTTCGAACGCGGCATTCACTCCCTTGAGTTCGATGACGCCTCGGTCCTTCGCGGCGTAGAGAATCGCCTTGGATTCTGGCATAAGCAGATCTGCTGATATGTGGCTTGTGGCGTCTAAAGTAACCATAGCCTCGGCGCTAAGTTGCGCGAGTGCCACTAGCACTGGCGCACCGGATCCGAGCGCATCCCAACTACCGCTCAGGTAATTGTCGAGCGGCTGCATTTTGGACACGTTACGAATCGGTTTTGAAAAGTCGGATTCCATGAATGCCGATGATGTGGAAAGGGATTACGGATTGTTTCTCGTGGTAAATCGAACATAATCCTAAGCGATTCGAGTTGAGTTCACCACGACAACCCGGATCGTTTTATCGATTTGAACATCCATTCATCCTCTCGGAGAGCTCTCACATGGCCTTGGTTCCGCTTCGCAAAGTACTCGATCACGCAGCCGAGCACGGCTACGGTGTAGCTGCCTTCAACGTCAACAACATGGAGCAGATCCAATCGATTATGGAAGCGGCTCAAGAAACCGATTCGCCCGTGATCATTCAAGCTTCGAGAGGGGCTCGATCTTACTCCCAGGATGCATTCCTACGTCACCTGATGCTAGCGGCCGTGGAACTGTACCCTAAGATTCCGATCGTCATGCATCAAGATCACGGCAATTCGCCAAAGACTTGCTTGTCCGCCATCGAAAATGGTTTTACCTCCGTCATGATGGACGGCTCCTTGCAAGAAGACGGCAAGACCCCAGCCTCTTATGACTACAACGTGGCTGTCACCAAGGAAGTCGTTAAATTGGCTCATGCTAGAAACGTCTCCGTGGAAGGAGAATTGGGATGCCTCGGTTCTTTAGAAACCGGCGGCGGGGAAGCAGAAGATGGACACGGTGCCGAAGGCGTGTTGAGCCACGATCAGCTTCTCACCGATCCCGATGAAGCCGCTAGGTTTGTGGCTGAAACCAATGTTGATGCGTTGGCGGTCGCGATTGGAACAAGTCACGGTGCCTACAAGTTCACTCGCAAGCCTGACGGCGAAGTGCTTGCCATGTCCCGAATCGAAGCAATTCACAAACTGATCCCCAACACACACCTTGTGATGCACGGCAGCAGCAGCGTTCCACAAGAATTGCAAGACATCATCAACCAATACGGTGGTCAGATGAAGCAAACTTGGGGCGTGCCGGTCGAGGAAATCCAACGTGGAATCAAGAGCGGTGTTCGTAAGATCAACGTCGATACCGATTGCCGTATGGCCATCACGGGAGCTATTCGCAAGGTTCTTGCCGAACATCCAGACAAATTTGATCCACGCGATTATTTGAAGCCAGCTCGGACTGCCATGAAGGAAGTTTGCAAGGCTCGCATGATCTCGTTCGGCCAAGCTGGCAACGCAAGCAAGATCAAGTAATCGCATAACTACCAAGGTATCGATTGCGTTTCTTACGATTCAAGTTCAATCGACAGCTTTGATGATAGCAATCAAAACGCATAGGTGAGCCTCGGTATCACCTATGCAATTCATTAAGCTTCCCTGGGTTCAGCAACGGCCTCTTTCTGCCATTGCCTTCATGCACTAACAATAGCCACTACGAACCAATACGACGCGTTTCCGTCCATCGATCAAGCATCTTATCAACCGCTTCCTCCAAAGATGCCAAGTCCCCACGATTGATCAGGATGTCTGTGGCATAAGAGCGTTTGATTTCTAAACTTAACTGAGCAGATTCGCGCTGCTGCCAGTCGTTCGTACTCCAGCCACGGGACGCAGCCCAAGCCTGCCGCAATTCCTCTGAGGTTTCCACAAAGACCACTTTGGTGCAATAGGTAAGCCAACCGCCTTCGATCAGCAACGGTGCGTCGAGAACGATGTATTTCAAACCAGGTTCGAGTCGTAGCGATTGAAGCTGGAGCTTTGCGATCTCGCGAATGCGAGGGTGCACAACCGCTTCCAATTGCCTTCGGCGGCTTGAAGGATCGTCCGTATTTCCAAACACCAAAGCAGCAAGTTTCCTGCGGTCGATCGTTGGCCCCTTGGCAGATCCTGCATCCGAAAAGATCCCGTCACCGAAGAGTTCACGGAGTTGCTGAATGGCAACCGGTTCTTTCAATACGTCGTGGCCTATGGCATCTGCTAGGATCACTTTGGCACCTCGCTTTTGCAGCAGTTCTGTCAACGTAGACTTGCCACTCGCGACGCCACCAATGATTCCAATCACGATTGGATATTCGCTTTGCTGGTTCATAGCAATTCACAGCTTGCCCAATTGGGACCATGTTTGATGTCCACTTTCAACGGAACATCTAAGGGCAAAACTGTGATCATTTTCTCCCGGACGATATTTGCAAAACGGTCGACATAATCTTCTCGCACCTCGAAGACCAGTTCATCATGAATCTGCAGCAGCATTCTCGCCGGCCAATTCAGTGATTTCATTTCCGAACTAATCGCAATCATAGCCAGCTTGATCATGTCGGCCGCCGAGCCTTGAATGACGGTATTGATTGCCATCCGCTCCGGTTCAAGAAGTTGCTTCTTCTTGTTGTCAAGCAAGCTCTCGTAATCGCGAATACCGCGTAAGATTCTTTTTCGACCGGACATTGTCGTTACGTAACCCAAGCTACGGCAGCTCATTAAAGTAGAACTGATAAAATCCCGCACTCCAGGATACTTTGCGAAGTAGGCATCAATGAAGTCGCTTGCGTCCGACCTTGGTATACCGAGCGATTTGGCCAACCCAAAGGGGCTTTGGCCATAAAGAATTCCAAAACTGATCGCCTTGGCACTGCGTCGCATGGCACTTGTGACTTGGTCCTCGGAGATTCCGTTGACTTGAGCCGCTACACTCGTGTGAATGTCCAAATCGTTTTGGAAAGCTCGGTGCAAGGATGCATCACCGCAGTAGTGCGCTAACACTCGGAGCTCGATTTGCGAGTAATCGGCGGTCATGAGTCTCCAATCGGGATCCCGTGGCAAGAAGGCCGATCGGATGGAGCGTCCTTCTGCCGTTCGAACAGGGATGTTCTGCAAATTGGGCTCGACACTACTGAGACGTCCAGTAGCGGCAATGTCTTGCCGGAACGAAGTGTGGATTCGATTGGTGATCGGACTGATCAATCGGGGCAACGAGTCCACATAGGTATTGATCAGCTTGGTCAATTGTCGATATTCCACAATTTTTGCGGGCAGTGGATGTTCCGCAGCTAGTTCTTCAAGGACTTCCGCATCCGTGCTGGGGCCCGTCTTTGTTTTCTTGACAACGCGCAGACCAAGCTTATCGAACAGGATATTCGCAAGCTGTTTGGGACTGTCAGGATTGAACTCCTGTCCAGCGAGTTCCATGATGGTTAAACGCAAGGCGTCGGCCTGCGATTGAAACTCTCCCCGCAGTTCTTCCAGGCGATCGGTATCGATGCGAATTCCCTCGAACTCCATTTCAGATAGAACGCCGATCAGCGGTATCTCCAAACGGTGCATCACCTCCAGCAAACCTTCCTCTTCCAGTCGATCCTTCATGGGCTTTAACAACCGGAAGGGGACGTCGACATCTTCGCACGCGTAAGTCGCAACGCGATCGATGGGGACTTGATTCATGGTGATTTGGTCCTTGCCGGTACCAATCAAAGATTCAATGGGGATGTTAGTATGCCCAAGCCAGCGTTTCGCGATATCGTCCAATCCGTGATTTCTACCACCTGCGTCCAGCAGATAATCGGCCACCATGGTATCGAATCCAATGGTTCGAATCGGCATCCCGTGCGAACGAAGAACGATCGCGTCATACTTGATATTCTGCCCCACAAAGGTCTTGGTGGGATCATCCAAGATGGGCGCAAGATTTTCGCGAACAGTCTTCAGATCCAAGTGCGAATCGCCCTCGGGACCAAGGACCGGCAGATAGGCAGCCTGTCCTTCCGCCCATGACAAACTGATACCAACCAAGGCAGCATCACGTGGGCGTGTCGATGTTGTTTCCGTATCGATCGCGATGACCGAAACATCCTGAAGCTTGCCCACCAACGCTTCAAGTTGGTCCATCGTACGAATGGTTTGGTAGCCTTCGAACGACAACCGAAACGGCGGCGAGTCATCCAAGTCCTTCAACATGGAAACAAAGGAATCGGACAACTTGCGAAACCCAAGTTCGCGAAACATGTCCAGCGCCTGCTGTCGATCAAAAACACCTGGGCGCATTTGAGACCACGGAAGTTCGATTGGGCAATCTCGTTTTAAGCGAACAAGATCACGACTCATAATGGCCAAGTGCTGATTGCTGCGTAGGTTTTCTCTTTTTTTATCCCCCGGAACCTGATCCAGGTTTGCATAGATCTCGTCCAGCGATTCAAACTGGTCCAGCAACTGCTGCGCGGCCTTCGGTCCAATGGACGGAACGCCCGGGACATTGTCCACCGAATCGCCGACCAAAGACTGAAAATCAACCACTTGCTCGGGCCGAATCCCCCATACATTTTTGAGTTCTGGTTCTCCAAACAATTCATTTTTACGAACGTTTAACATCTGGATTTGAGGCGACAGCAATTGACGGCAATCTTTGTCGCTGGTTACCAGCAAAACCCGAGCGCCGTGACCTTGCGCTTGGTCTGCCAAAGTCGCCATGAGATCGTCGGCTTCGTAGTCCGGCATGGAAATCTTGGGGACGGCGAGCGTCTCAAGACATCGCTGAATCAAAGGAATTTGATCCCGAAGTCCATCCGGCATGGGCGCACGATTCGCCTTGTATTGGTCATAAATTTCATTTCGGAATGTCGGGCCAGATTCGTCGAAGGTACATACTAAGAAATCAGGTTTCCATTGCTCCAAAAGATTCGCAATGTCTCGGAGAAACCCATGAGCCGCTCCGACCTCGATGCCTTGCGGGCTGGTCATGGTGGGCATGGCATGGAACACTTGGTAAATCAAAGAATGTGAATCCACCAGGACCACCAGATCACCCTCTTGAGGAAAAGGATGCTTGGGCGGCGCTGGATTCGCATCCTGAAAACTCAAATCTTTGGCAGGCTCAGCTGGTGGATCTATTTCGGTATTGGTTGGCGATGACTCAAATAACTCATCGAAACCAGCAAGCATTGGCTGAGATTTTGCAGATCGCTTTGCCATTCAAACAACAATTCTTTAGTCCAAAAGTGCATCGGTATTGGTCGAAAGTCAACCATAGAAAAACTTAGCTTAACGCTGCAGAGCCAATCGCGGAATCCATTCGAGGATTCATTTGGTTTCGCTCACCGTCGCGATTTCACCTTGCGAAGAACCCGAATTTTATGAGACTCGCTGTCGCCCACGTAGACCACCCCATCAGAATCAACGAATATGCCATGCGGTCGAGCAAGCTTGCAAGACAATGGATCGCCATCGGGACCATCCCCACTTTCACCCGTTCCCGCGACCAATTCAAGATTGCCTGTTTTGATATCGATCATTCGAATGCTGTGGCTGTCAGTATCGGCGAGCCAAATATTCCCGTCCTTATCAACGGCAATTCCCTTTGGGCCATTCAGTTCAGATTCTTTGGCTGGCCCACCGTTCCCTCCAAAACCTCTTTTTCCCGTTCCTGCAATGTGGTGAATCAACCCCGCATGGAGATTCATTTGAAACACTTGATTGCCTTCGCGAGTCGCCAGCCACAAATGGCCCTGCTGGTCAAATTCAACAGAACGCGGTCCATTGACCGGTGTCCCTACAATCGGTGCTGCGTCAGGCGTCCTACCAGGAAAACCAGTGCCACAGAATGTCTCGATTCGATGGGTCGCAGTGTCGATGCGTCGAATGACGTGATTGCCAATGTCACACACATATAATTGTCCATCAGGACCAAACTGAATGCTATGCGGCTTGTTGAATTGAGCATTAGACGCGTGCCCGCCATCCCCAGAATATCCCATTCGACCATTGCCCGCAAAAGTCGAGATCTTCCAAGTCGTTGCATCAATTTTCCGAACAACATGATTCATCATATCTGCGACATAAAGATTTCCGGCCTTGTCGAAACGAAGTTCGTGCGGAAGGTCGAAGCTTGCATTTAAAGCCGCCCCACCATCACCGTCGTATCCTTTGGAGCCAGTGCCGGCCATTGTTTCAATTTTTCCGTCCTCGCGAATGCGTCGAATACGTTGACCTGTGTATTCACAAAACCAAATACAGCCATCGGGCCCCCGAACTACACCAAATGGGTTATCGAGTTGGGCTTTGGTTGCCGGCCCGCCATCTCCGCTAAAGCCCTGTGTCCCTGTTCCCGCGATTGTCTCAATTGTCCATTGTGCGTTCGATATATTCGAAAC
>CAITIF010000208.1 GCA_903892365.1 uncultured Pirellula sp.
CGCCGTTGGCCCCGGTGTTGCCAATGAGCAGTTTTTGACGATTCAAAATCGGCTCAAAGAAATCGGCAATGTGTTGTCCGAAGGCGTTAGCACGATGGTCATGAAAGAGCGTGCAACACCTCGCAAGACAAGCGTTTTCATTCAGGGGGACTTCACTCGCCCGGCAGACGAGGTCACCTGTGGAACGCCTGCGATTCTGCCCCCCTTAGCGACCGGCACGGGCAACTTGAATCGGCTGGATCTAGCGAAATGGATTGTGGCCCCGAACAACCCATTGACTGCACGAGTTATCGTGAATCGAGTTTGGCAGCACTACTTTGGACGCGGTCTGGTCGAAACCGAAAATGATTTTGGTTTGCAAGGAACATCGCCAACTCATCCTGAATTACTGGACTGGTTGGCTGTGCATTTTGTCGAGCAGGGATGGAGTCTTAAAGAGTTGCACCGTCTGATCGTGCACTCAAAAACCTACCAACAACAATCGGTGGAGCGTCCGGAACTAACGGAAAAAGATCGCGGTAACTATTGGCTGGCGAGACAAAGGCGATTGCGATTGGATGGCGAAATCGTGCGCGATGTGGAGCTGGCTGCGTGTGGACTTTTGTCATCGAAGATCGGTGGGCCACCCGTTTTTCCGCCAATTCCCGATGGCGTTATGAGCCAAGGCCAGGTCAAACGCGAATGGAAGGTCAGCAAAGGCGAAGATCGATATCGCCGAGGACTCTATACCTTTGTTTACCGGGCGACTCCGCCGCCGTCGCTGAATGTCTTCGACGCACCCGATGGCTACAGCACTTGCACGCGGCGCCCCCGCAGCAACACCCCGCTTCAAGCTTTGACGCTGATGAACGATGCAAGCTTTTTTGAGTTTGCAGGCGCATTGGAAAAGATCATTCAGTCTGAAGGCTTGGATGTCGCCTTTCGACGATGCGTATCACGACTGCCGACTCAAGAAGAACTTGAAATCCTTCGAAGTCTTGATTCCTTAAGTGCGGCTCGTGCGTTGCTCAATTTAGACGAAACCGTTACCCGCGAATAAAGTTTTCAAGCTGACTATGGCTAACGCAACCTACCTACAACAGCAAACGCGGCGTCACTTCTTCCAGCAGTGCGGAATTGGAGTCGGTTCGATCGCCCTGGCCGATTTGATGGCAGCCTCCATGCAGGGCTCAGGAACCGAGACTGCCGGCAATCCACTTGCTCCCAAGCCAACTCATTTTCCCGCTCGGGCGAAGCGAGTCATTTTCATGTTCATGGCGGGCGGACCTTCGCAGCTGGATTTGTTTGACCACAAGCCGATGCTGAATCAGCTGAATGGTCAGCCCATCCCGCAAAGCTATTTGGAGGGAAAACGTTTCGCGTTCATGGACAGCAGCCATCGCATCAACTTGCTGGGCTCTCGCAGGTCCTTTCAACAATACGGACAAAGCGGTGCTTGGGTTAGCGACCTGTTGCCTCACACGGCCAAAATTGTCGATGAGTTGACCTTCATTCGAACTTGCAAGACCGACCTATTCAATCATGCCCCTGCCAAACTGTTCATGAACACCGGCACAGGGCAATTCGGACGCCCGAGCATGGGGGCTTGGTTGACCTACGGTTTGGGCAGTGAATGCGAAGACTTGCCTGGGTTTGTGGTTCTTCAAAGCGGCCCACGTGGCCCACGTGGTGGATCTGTCCTTTGGGGTAGCGGCATGCTTCCCACGACATACCAGGGCGTACCGCTTCGCAACCAAGGCGAACCCATTCTTAATCTCACCACCCCTGATTCCATATCTAACGCGCAGCAAGTCCAAGTTTTGGATGCGGTTCGTAAACTGAACGCAAGGCGACTTGCTGATACAGGTGACGAAGAGATCGCAACCCGGATCAACGCGTATGAAATGGCGTATCGAATGCAAAGCAGTGCGCCGGAGTTGATGGACACCAATCAAGAGAGCCAAGAAACCCTCGATCTTTACGGCATTAAGGATCCCAAGGAAACGAGCTTCGCCCGAAATTGTCTTCTGGCTCGTAGGTTGGTGGAGCGTGGTGTGCGGTTTGTTCAGCTGTATCACACGAATTGGGACCATCACGGTGGGCCAACGGAGAATCTTGAAGAGCATCTGCCGTCCATCAGCCGTGAGATTGATAAATCGGGGGCTGCGTTAGTGATGGATCTCAAGCAACGTGGGCTTCTGGAAGATACCATTGTGATTTGGGGTGGTGAATTTGGGCGTACCCCGATGGGCGAAGTTCGTGAATCGACCGGCCGCAACCACCATATTGATGCATTTACGATGTGGTTCGCTGGCGGCGGCTTCAAACCGGGGAAGATTTTTGGCGAAACCGATGAGTTCGGTTTTGGACCCGTTGATCATTCTGTCCACGTTCGAGATATCCATGCTACGCTTCTGCATCAGTTGGGGCTCAACCACGAACGCTTGACGATTCGCTCGCAAGGATTGGATTTTCGATTGACCGGCGTGCAGCCCGCGAAAATCATCAACGAGGTTCTTGCGTAAACGGGTAGGCGACGGGGCCTTGTTCGCTATCCTGGTTACATGATGTGGGTCGCCTGCTCGGTGCCCCTACATCCGGTTGATTTTACATGCCCCGAAAAGTGGAACAAGAACATGCTCTTGCGGTTGAATCCTAAGTCTCTCGCTGGCGTAACGCTGTTTGGTATCTTGGTTGCCAGTGTACTTGCGCCCTTGGCTGCCCAAGAGGTTCGGTACCAACTTGGCAAACAGGTGATTGCTTTCGAATCCGATTTTGAGCGTGGGCATCAAGATCTTGCGATTCGTAAGAAAGTCATTCCGAGTTTGCAGTCTGCCGTCCAATCGTTCTTTCAGTTGTCCCTTTCCGACGCAGAGAAGTTCGTGGATGCCGCTCGAATCGAATTGATTTCTCCGGAGGAACAAGACTTCGCGAAGGCGTTGATCTCAGTGCGGCTTTCGCCCAAGTCGCGATGGTTTGACAATTCAAAGGTCGAGATCGATTGGGCATTAAAAGAGAGCTACGATGCGGACAAGTCTGTCGCGATGCCCGTGCAACTTCAATTGACTTGGAGGGATTCCTCCGGGGACGATTCCAAGCCTAGCGTCACGACGGAGCATAACATTGAAAGCCTTCCGTTGGATTTTCGTCAAACGGTCCAGGCTGGTAAGGTCATTGAACAAGATGTTAGAGTGGAGGCCAAGTTGGTCGGAAACCAAAATGAGCTTACCATGCCTTGGCAGATGATCTCGTTCAGCAATGATCGAGATGAGCGACTTCTTGCTGCCACAGAACAACTGAAGGCAATTCCGAAGGAGCCTCGCAGCAATTTGCGACAATCCCTAGAGTTGAATCTCAAGCTGCTGCGCGATTTGGCTCGTGGACGTGTTCAAGAGACCGATTACCCTGCGCATGCGATTCTGGTCCAATCGGAGCGATGGCTCAAGCAAGCTCAGGCGAACGAACCCGCGATCGATCTGTCACGAGCGGGGCAATACTGGCTCGACTTCTCCAAGGTCGGTAAGTCGGGAGTGGTTCGCATCCAGGTGCCAAGGGATTCCGATGCATCCAAGCCATACAAAGTTTTGGTCGCCTATCACGGTGCTGGTGGAAGCGAGAACATGTTCTTTGATTCCTACGGAGCAGGGAGGTTGGCAACCTTGGCGCGCGAGGCAGGGTATGTGCTTGTCGCTCCGCGTCAGCCGTTGCTCTCTGGCATGTTACCGCTCCAAGAACTATTGGATTCTCTTGCGGAATCTTTGCCCATCGATCGGAAGCGAGTTGATCTGATCGGGCATTCGATGGGAGCTGGACAGCTGATCCAGCAAGTGGAACAGAATCCAGGGGTTGCACGGTCGTGCGCGATTCTGGGTGGGGGGCGAGCTATCACGAAACCAGCTGCATGGTCCAAAATGCCGGTCTTTGCAGCGGCTGGCGATGTGGACTTTGGGAAACGCGGTGTTCTTGCGTTTTCCGAATCTGCGTTGCAAGCGGGCGCGGTAGTCGACGAACGGATTTATGAAAACGTAGAGCACTTGGCCATTGTCCAAGTGTC
>CAITIF010000209.1 GCA_903892365.1 uncultured Pirellula sp.
CTGCCGGCAACAGCAGGCTTACCAAAATGCCGATGATGGCAATCACTACTAGCAACTCAACAAGCGTAAATGCCGCACTACGAAAGCCGCTCCTGGCAGATCGTTTTAAATAAACTACAGGCATTCGACTTAATACTTCATCAAAGAAACAGAAAAAGAACTGCTTGAGCTAGCTTGGATGCCGAAGCCGCCCGAAACGCCATGTTAAGCGACAATCTAACCCCCTAAGGTTTCGAAAGCAATGCGGTTTTGTGGCCGCTTTCGGAAAAAGTGAGTCCGGTAGAGAATTCGAGGCTTTGCAATGGTGGCTGCTGGAGCCGCCACGAACCGGAGTCGCTAAGCACTTCGACAAGCCATGAATTCTTGCGGTTGGAAATCACTCGCACCGCCCCAGTCATGGATTCTTGTTTTACGATAAGTCTGATCGAGTTGGATTCACCTTCCGATACGAGCAATTACATTCCATGCCCCTTCGCCTTCTTGTTCAATCAACATGACTTGCGAAAGGTGTTTCGAAAAGAGGGTATGGTCGCTAACGCATCTGCGAAGATTGGATCGGTGCATGTTCCGTTTCGAGGATGAATGATCGTAACATGCGGTACGTGCTTCCTCGCTTCTTGGGTTAGAACAGCACATCGAAATTCATGGAAGCTGTTAAGCCCTTCGGTAAAAGGCAGAAAGACAAAATTGTTGTCTCGCACAGGGGCTTCAAATCCTAGTGTGAGCTCGAAAGGAGATAGTGATTCCAATTTGGCTCGCAATGCATCCCAATCGTCAACGTCATCCTCACGGCATAGAGTGACATGCGATGGATGCTGCCACTTCGTTGATCAGCGAGTTCGACGTAGGTCTCCCAGGCGACGTTTTCCAGGACCATCCGAGTCTCTGGTTCTAGTCGTATACGCTCAACACTACTCACTTGGGACTCCAAAAAGTCTAGATAGTAGGGAAAGATCAGCAAGATCTTTTGGCTCATTCTACTCCGGAGCAAGTCAACTCTCCAGACACAGCCTACGAACCAACAGTACCGTTCGAAAGTCGAAAAAGGCGCACCCGACAAAAGTCGCTTCTCGTTTCTTTGAGCCTAAGGCGGTAGCCGATCAAGCAATGCGAAAAAACTCGGCTAGCGCCTCAGGCTCACATTTGTCGGGCATGCCGAAAAACACTCCATCTGATTCGGATGTCACCGTTTGGGAATCAGCCTTCGATACCACCCGAACTTAGACTAGCTCGCAGTTCCTCCAACTCCATGCGGCGAGGCTCAAGGCTTCGGGTTATCTCGCGTTGGTTGATCCAATAGACGCCCCAAAATGCCAATAAGCAAATCAGTCCGACAAAGGCGATTACGAGCTGATCCGCAAGTCCGTTTCCTTGCGATTCCCTAGAAGTAGAGACCAGAATCGCAACGAGGCCGGGAACAAGTGGCAGCAAATACCACCACAGAATGTTTCGCAGCAACCAAATTTGGTGCTGAACTTGAACTAAGGATGCGTTGATGGCTGATGGTAACGAGTCTGCAACCGTCGTTCGCTGCCGGCGCTGTTTCAGACGGTCGAACACCATGAAAATGCTTACAAACAGGCTCCCCGCCGCGCCGAGAAACAAAGACCACTGGTCCATCAAAACCGCAAGCGTTCCAAAGATGAAAGTGACGAGGACTGCTGCAGTGACCTCACCGAAGTCTCGCCGCCACATCCGCTTCTCAAAATCGCGTTGATTTCGACGGACTTCTTCCAAAAGTGCGTCTGAATCGATATTCAGTTGCCCTTCATGATCATGAGCTTGCCATCTTGCTTGCAATTCATCAAAACTCATGCAATCACCTCGATTGATTTCCAATTCACAGTAAGAACCTCTATGATCGACGTCAGTGTCGTCATCTCTTCGTTCCACCCAACCGCTCATTCAGTTCCTTCCGAATTCGGCTGAGCTTCACCCCAACATAATTCTCTGAAATGCCAAGAACCTCTGCGATGTCGCGATAGGCTATTCCATCCAAGTGCATCAAAGCGATGGATGCGTCGATCTTGGGCAGCTGACGAATTTCCGAGTAAAGTTGCTCAATCAGTTCGCTCGTTTGGCATGAAACGTCGGCAGAGCTTTGAGCTACGACGGCGATTTCGTTCAGGTGCTTCGAATGATGTTTCTTTCGAACTCGCTCTCCACGACGCCATACCATGGCGGTCTGAAGGGAGACGCGATAGATCCAGGTTGATTCCTTCGAGTCGCCTCGAAAGCTTGGAATCGATGACCAAGGATTGACGAAAACATTCTGCAACAAGTCTTCTCGATCCGCAGACACGTCAGCAAAAGATCGAACCACCTTGACCATGATGCCAAGGTGATTTCTTATCCATTGCTGAAAAACTGCTTCTTGATCGTCTACTGTCACGATGCGGTCCTCGATTTGCCTAGATTAGTATCCCTCGCATCGGATTCCTTACGGCTTGAAGAGTTTTTCCCAGAAGATTCTCTCATCGGGACACCGCCGAGAAAGGTCAAAGCACTAGGCACATTCCATTTCCCGTTCACCTAAAGTCCCAGCAAAGGCTGGATTGCGGACGGCACGGCGGAGCGTGCCTGCTACTTTTGTCGGCTGTGTCATTGCGATTTGGGCAAGCATGCAAACAGCAAACCAGGCGTAACGGTCCAGTAACCAACGCGAATGCCCGCCTTCTTGAGACCCGCCCCCGCCCAAACGTTGCAGGTTCGAAACAAGTGGTAACTTCCCTTGGCCTCGTAAAATGCATCCGAGTCATGATAATGAGCGTTCAGTACTGGAACGAGCGCCCCTTCTTCTGACGTCTTCATCGTTTCCAATAAAAAAGCACTTAGCTTCCGAAATTGATCTGGGCTGATTCTTATCTTGCGCGAGCGTTCCAAGTCCCAGGAATTGTGGCTGCACAGTTCGACATGAACCACCGTATCGCCGATTCCCGCAAACGCCTTTAATACCGTCATGACTTTAACGTCATTCCAGGTTCGCGTTTCCATGTAAAAGTGCCTGTTCCCCCAGCCAAACAGAGCGTATCGACATTCCGGACTCGGATCAATAAAGTGCGACGGAGCAAGGTAATCGAGCCATCGAAACTCGGGATGATCCAATGGAACCACAATATCCGCGTGGACCCCATTGTTGAGAATCACGATTTCAATCCCCTCTTCACCCGCGCTCTGGAAATCGGTGTTCACCGGTGTGTTTCCAAGCACCCAAGCAGCAACGACAAAAATCACGGCGAGGGTCAGCAGCAAGCCTGCAGTTCTTACCGCCCATCGAACTCCTCTCCGAAACCAACGCACCAAGCCCACTTGCTTGTCGGGACGCGAATCAAGGCTTTTGTCGCTAGGTGTCGCTTGATGCATGGGTTGATCAGGTCGTCAAGAAACCTACCTGCTTGGCTTGGGGTCGAGGTTTTGATTCAATTGTTCCGGGGTTACAACCGACTCGATACCGTCGGCTGGGACTTCCCCCTTGGCAATCCATAGCATTGCATTGAGCACCACTTTTCGGAACGAATCGTTACCCCAGTTGTCGTGAAAGTGCCCGCCTGTAAAACCGAATCCGCGTCCTCCATTCGCTCGTTCGACAGCCCACATCATGGCTTCTGCGCGTCCTTGGTTAGACTCAATGTGGTTATAGGGACCAGCTGGATAAACATAAGGGCCATCGCGAACGTCATCGGATGGTGAAGCGACAAGGATAGGGGTAAATGCCAAGGCATCCGTCTTGGTGGTTTCATTGCCAGGAATATCAGAAACGAATCGCATATTGAAGTACCATTCATCTTTGATTGAGAAAGGCTGTACCCCGCGCGTGATAGGATGCTGAGCGAATTGTGCGAAGCTTGGTTCCCAGATCGGGTTGCAGGAAAACATGTGTTCGTAATACCCACCAATCCACCGCTTGAATTCTTTTCCGGCTTGATCAGGCACAATCTCGACGGCATAGTGCATGAAACCAAGCCCAACCCCTTTGTCTGCAAGCTTCTGAACCAACTTCATTCGGCGGCCGTTTTCTTGAACCACTTCATGCCCCGCTCCACCGTCCATGTAAAAGACGATCGCGTCGACTTGATCTAAGATCGCCTCGTCTTTGGGCCATCCATTCAAGGCATAATCCAGCTTCAAATCCTTACGATCTTGAACACTCTTTGCAAGCAGCTGAACCCCCGCGTTGAACTCGTGCATGCGGGGCGGATGGGAAGGCTTGCCTGCAATCACCAAGACATGCTTGGCTTCCTGAGCATCAACCGACGGCACCAACGCGAACATTAACAGCGTAACGAATAAGGACAAAAGCGAACCGATTTTGCGAATCATGAAAGGAACCATAGAGGATGTGAGCACTGACGGGTTATCCGCCCAGAGTCGGGCGGTACGCCCTGCCTATTGTACACCATCCGAATTGACTTACTTGAAGACTTAACGATTCGTTTGAAGTTGAATGCCTGACGAAATCAGAATATTGTTTTCCTCCGACATTGGGGTGGTTGGTTCTGATAAGTGTGCAAAAGACATGTCCAGCATCGACTGCAAACGCATTATTTCGGGATCGGCACTGTTCTGTGCGATCAGCTTTCCTAAAGTCATTCGAGCGGGTACGAGCTCACCGATTCGGTGCTGGGCATGAACCAACTCGATCTGTTTGTCGACTCGGTCGCTAGGCATTCGTTCCGAAGCCTTTGCCAGCACTTCGGCAGCTTCTTCCCTTTGGTTCAAATCTGCCAAAGCCTGGCCGCGAACCAATAAAACGCCCGGGTCGGAATCTGCAGTTGATCGCAAGTCGGTCATGCGATCCAAGGCTGCTAGTGCCCGCTGTGGCTTGCCCATGTAGCGATAAATTTCAGCGACCGAAAGCTGCACACGAGGGTAGTCGCTTTGTATCAACAAAGCTCGATGATAGCACTCCAGCGCCGCGGGCCAGTCTCGCTCGGATTGATGGGTATCCCCTAGCAGTGCCCAGGCTTGCGATTGATTGCGATTTACCGAAAGTACACCCAGAGCGAGCTCGCGTGCTGCTTTCAAGTCCCCTGACTCCAAGGTCATCTCCCCTAATCGAATAGCATACTGTGGGTTCTTACCCGATAGTCGCATAGCCTCTCGCATGTGCTCCATGGCGCGTTGCTTTTCGCCTCGTTTCCAAAGCGTTGTTGCATAACCCCAATGAGCCCTCTCGTCTAACGGCGAGTTCTTCAGCGCTTCGGAGAAGAGCACTTCGGCATCTTGCTGCCTAGACCGCTCAAGCGCATCCGTACCACGCAACGACAACTGCCTTGCTGCAACCAATTGCGAATTGGATTTGCGCTGCGAAAACCCTCGGCAACCACCCGTCAGAATAAGCCCACAAACAATTGCTAAACCAACTACCCAACGTGCGCACATCGAGAGCGAACGCTCGATGACTGCTTCGTAGGGTTGGTGTCGGTGCATTTCGAATTTAGAGTTGGGTAGCCAAGTGCTCTCGATACGGTCCAGCGGATGCTTGCCGTCTCGTGAGGTATCGTGAATCTTCGGGCGCAGTTCGCCGGGTTTGTCATACAACA
>CAITIF010000210.1 GCA_903892365.1 uncultured Pirellula sp.
GACTCGTTTCAATAGGATAAAGCAACGGGCATAATCGAACAGGTTCCTTTTGCGGGCGTAGCTCAGGGGTAGAGCACAACGTTGCCAACGTTGTTGTCGTGGGTTCGAATCCCATCGCCCGCTTTTTCTGTTTGATTGTGCCTTTTTTTGTAACTTTTAGGATTTTTGAACCGACATGTCGACCGTTGAAACCAAGGCACCTGATTCCAAGTTGGAATTAGTCGTAAAGATTGACAAACCTAGCACTTGCCAAAGGCACGTCGTCGTGACCGTTCCACGCAGTGAAATGGAACGATACTTTCGCAATGCTTTCAACGAAATTGCTCCTAAAGCAGATTTGCCCGGCTTCCGCGCTGGGAAGATTCCTCGCAAGCTTTTGGAAAGCCGATTCAAAAAGACGGTTTCCGATCAGGTAAAGAGCAGCTTGGTGATGGACAGCTTGCAGCAAATCACCGACGGCGGAGAATTTTCGGCAATCTCGGAACCTGACATGGATTTCGGAGCGGTTCGCCTTCCTGACACCGGTGACTTCACTTTCGAATTTAAAATCGAGGTGCGTCCTGAATTTGAAACTCCCAAATGGGAAGGGTTGGAACTAGAGAAGTCGATTTACAACGTTTCGGACGTTGATGTCGATCACCAGCTTGCAAGAACTCTAGAACGAATCACTCCAGGCGAAGCCTTTGACGGCGAAGCTTCCATCGGGGATCGCCTTTTGCTGAACGCAAAATTCTCCTCAGACGGGAAGCAAATCAGCGTTCTCGAAGAATCGATCGTTACCCTTCGCCAAAAGCTTAGCCTAGCCGATTGCGTCGTCGAGAATTTCGGGGAACTGATGGTAGGCTCCAAAGAAGGGGACAAACTTAACACCAAGGTAACCGTCCTTGAAACATCCATGAACCAAGCGTTCCGAGGTGTTGCCGTGGATGTCGAGTTCGAAGTGCTCGAAATTCGTCGCGTCAACGTCGAAGGACTCAGCAGCAGCATCCTGGAATCCGTTGGATTCGATGATCCAGCTGAACTGCGAGCATTCGTTCGTGCAGAATTGGAAAAGCAAGCGGACTACCACCAAAAGCAGTTGCTCCGTCAACAAATCACTACCAAGCTGATCGCTGATGCCAATTGGGAATTGCCGCCGTCGTTGGTCCGAAAGCAAACGGAACGCGAACTGCAACGCCGAGTGCTTGAGCTACGCCGAAACGGATTCACCGACGATCAAATCCGATCCGTGGTGAATGGAATGCGAAGAAACGCCGAAGCTGAAACTCAAACTGCACTTCGCGAACACTTCGTCTTGGAAAAGATCGCTGAAGCGTTGAGCATCGAGCCAGCGGATGCTGAGTACGATGATGAAATCAACATGATTGCCGAGCAAAGCGATATTTCGCCACGCCAAGTTCGTGCCAAGCTGGAACGTACCGGCCAAATGGACGCACTGCGAAATCAAATCCTTGAGCGAACCGTGATCAACAAGATCACCGAAGCGGGCAAGGTTACTGAAATCGCCGGTGAATCGATCTTGAAGGCAGATCCAGATGAATTCGCAGTAGAATTCTTGGTCGCGCCTGTTTCGCAGGCTTTGCCCGAAGCAAAGTACGACGAAATGCCTGAAGACGGTAGCATTGAGAAATCAGTTAAGCCTACCTAATCGAATTCGATTTCCCGCAAAGATTCATGGCTGGTACTTGTGGTCTTGAACTTGCAAAGTGATTTTTTATCAGCAGCTCCGTCAGTCAACCTGAAACGTAGAGCTGCTTTGCTGAAAACGCTCCGTGCATTCTTTGACAGCCGGGGCTTCACGGAAGTACAAACACCTGTTCTATCGCGTGACACCATCATCGATCGGCATCTTGACCCGATCGAGGTCCCAATGCAACTACCGGGCGGCAAAGCAGAAAGTTGGTTTCTGCAAACTTCCCCCGAGCAATCGATGAAGCGGCTTCTGTGTTCCGACATCGGCAGCATCTATCAAATAGGCCCAGTCTTCCGCAGTGGAGAGCTCGGACGTTTTCACAACCCAGAGTTCACCATGGCAGAATGGTACGACGTGAACGCGGGCTTTGAACAGGGCCTAGTGTTTTTAAGTGATCTGATCTCACAACTGCTTTCAACGCCCGTCGCGGATCGCATGCGGTTCGAAGAAGCTTTTCGGCTTGCGACGAAACTTGATTTGTTCGAGTGCTCGACCATGGACTTAGCACAATGGTCGGTTGCCAACGGATTGGTGGAACGAACGGACTGGAGCCAGGATTGGGACGACTGGGTGAATCTGATTTTTTCAGACCGAGTTCAAGGAAATCTAGGGACAGATCGACCTGTCCTGGTGACCCACTTTCCGGCCTCACAAGCAGCGTTGGCACGCGTGAGCGAAAGCGATACTCGTACTGCAGAGCGATACGAAGCGTTTTACCAAGGGGTGGAACTGGCAAACGGATACCACGAGTTGCTGGATGCTGACCAGCTGGAAGCTCGCGCGCGAAAATCGAATGAGCAGCGAAAAGCGGACGGTAAGCAGGAACTTCCAATGCAGAATCGGTTGCTAGACGCAATGCGTTCTGGAATGCCAAGTTCATGCGGATGCGCTTTAGGATTCGATCGCATCGTGATGTTAGCGTGCCAAGCGAGTTCGCTCGAGCAAGTCGTCGCGTTTACTGCTCCAAATGCATGACGGACGGTAAGCGCGCGAGCCCAATGACACTCGCTTGGATACGGATGAATCGAAATCCGAAGTAAAACGAAAAACACTTCGACCTTCGAAACAAACCTAAGGCACACGGCATTGGGCCATAGACAAATCGCAGGGCGAGGGAACGCCTACTTTCCTTCCGGTGCTGCGACCTGTTGCTGCGAAGGTGCATTGAGCCCCGTGAACTTGCTGAGTCTTGGCACGGGAGTCGAGCTATCAATGGCTCTAGAAACACGAGTTTGGTAAGCACCCGATGAGGTCGTTGGCTCGATGTCTGTCACAAGAATCTGAGGCAACGGACCGGTGGGGATCAACTGGGAAACTGCAAGCTGGACGCTTTCCACTCGAGCGGCTGTTTCTTCGGAAGACCGGCCCGACTTTACGTAAACAATACGTTGATTCAGAGGAGCTTGTGTCACGATCCACTCCACCTTCAGCTGACCAGCATCGTTCAAGCCATCTTTGGAGAACAATGCCCCACCAACTGTATTGTGCTCGCGCCAACCGTTGTTGCGCATGATCTCAAAGGGAGCAACAACAGAATTCGCGTCCATACCTCGAAAAGGCTGAGGCCAACAATTGTTTCGCGCATAGTCCCGCCCCATGGCATGCTTCATCTCGGGCCATCCAGCGGTGCATGGATTGACCAATGAGACCAAAAGCCCAAGGCTTGCCAACGAACCAATTGTTCGACGCATCTCGTAAATCCTTTTACGGCGGATCGATAGATCCTAATGGAACTGTAGGAGGAGCACATTCCATTTGCATCCTCTATCTCTCGACATCGGCAAACGAGTGGACTGTCCATCGCAATTGACCAAGCCCCCTGTCTAATCGTCGGAACCGTCAAAGTCGCGAACAGTATGCTAGCATTGGGCTTCGATTGGAATTCCAGCGACTTTGCATTCGCTTGCCTTCAGCTGGCCACGCGACCAGAGCGTTCGCTCCACAAGCACTCGCAGAATCCACTCCAGCTGTCCCTGCACCGATTCGGATTCTAGAATCCCAAGGGCGCGAGCGATGGCTTCCAGAGTGCACAGATTTTCGTCGGTAGCCTGAGCTCGAAGCAGGTATTCCGACGGCGGCCCTGGTGGCAATTTAACGTGCTGGATGCCTGCGAGCCCATGAGTGCGACGAACGAATCGTGTTGTTTGTCTCCAGCTGGCATCGGGAACAATCAGTTGGATCGGTTTGTCGATGGTGCTAACCCAATCTGCATCGAGCACAATTGCTTTGGCGCTTGGAAACAAAAGAAGCGAGGTGCTATCAGGACTTATCAACCCATCGAAACTCATTGGCGTATGTTCTCTGCCATGAATTCGAAGTTCACTGTTCGTCAGAGACTTCGCTGCTAGCTTGGCCGTGTTGGACGTAAGGACCTCTTCGCACGTATGCATCAAAATCAGGACACGAGTTTTCGTTTCCAGTTTGGGGATTAGGTCGCAGAAGCAAAGAGCCTTGCGAATCTCGCATCCTGGACAACGCTTGGGTGAAAGAAAAGGTCGCATGGCGTTTCGAAACCGATCGGAATCAATACTGATCCCCGGCTCCGCTCAGCTGTTGCTCCACTTGGTCTGCTTGCCATGCAACCGCTGAGATGATCTTGGCCATCTCCCCTGGATCGGTGAGATCGGCCAATACGTTGGAACGCAAAACCAACACTTCGCCGTCGGTGGTTCGACGAATCGCGAACGCGCCGTGCACGACGGAGTCATTGTTGCGAAGGACGGTCATGGCGGCTGCAGGATTGATCGTCCCGCAGGTGCTCCAGATTCCCAGAACACGGTTTCCATCGTTGTCCTTACGATCAAGCTCCAGATAAACTTTTTGGCGCCGAGCTGAAGCCAATTGAACGGTGATCGCTAAGCTGTTTTTGTCTAGTTCTTCCATAGGCCAGCCAAATTGCTGAGCCATGTTCTTCATTTGCCCGTGCAAATCTTCTGGAGTGGTGGGCTTTACACCCGAAAAATCCAATGGAGCTAGAAGATTACCTGCCCCTTTGCTCGCTGACGCGCTGGGCGAGACCGAAGGAGCCGCCATGGCAGGGGCGTTGGCTTGCTGCTGTAGAATTTGGGGAATCGCCATTCCGAGCCCGAAGCCAAGCGGATTGCCACCGCTTGCATTGCCTGCTGCTTGAATCGCATTGGCGGTTGCGTACATCGAATACGATTTCAGGTCGCCAAGAACAGCCATGCTGGATCGGGCGTCGATTGCTTTTTGAACTTCATCTGGCGGCGAAATGTTGCTGATGAAGAACTCGGTCAGCTCCAGCCCATACTTGGAGAACTGATCCCCAAGCTTCACGCGAGCCGCGGCGCTGATGTCGTCCATGCGTGCTGGCATATCCAAAAGACCGATCCCTGCCGTGCCCAGCAAGTCCGTCAGCCCCGCAACGATAATGTCACGCAGGTAGTTCACAATCTCTTCCGTTGTAAACTTGCCTTGGGTCCCGACAATCGTGTTCAGCAATAGAGCTCCGTCAGCAACGCGATATGCGAATTTGCCATAACCCCGTAGCCGAACAACTCCGAATTGAGGATCGCGAACGGTGATCGGGTTGCGAGTTCCCCAACGCTGATCGATAAAAGTTTGCTTGCCGACAAAGTAAACACAGGCTTGAAACGGCGAACGCTCAAAGGGAGCCGTCAAGATGCCGCCAATGATGGGCAAATTCGCAGTTGTTAGCGTATATCTACCGGGGCCAAAACTGTCCATAGCCCGACCGTCGCGAAAGAAGATCGCTTCTTGCGACTGCTGGACAATCAGTTGTGCTCCGAATTGAATCGCGGCCGTACCAGCTTCGGGAACTCTTGCTACCAGCGACTGATTGCTTTGGTCGATGTAGTCAATGACTTCGAGACGAAACACGATAGACTCTCCCTGTAGACGGATACGGTAATTGGATGCTGAGAACGGATACTTGCGTATTGTACCCAAGCTACTGAAATTGGAGAGCTCGATTCGAACGACTTGAGCTGATTTTGGGGCAGGGTTGCTATTGGCTTTTCTAGTTTTCCGCAATAATGTGGGAAGGCTAGCAACGCTCGCCATATCCCGGACGGAGCTTCGTGCCGAATGCATATTACCGAACCAAGGACGAACAGCAAGTGAACGAAAAAAGCGAATCGAGCGAATCAGCCAGCCACAAGAACTTTATCGAAGTCGAGATCGAAAAGGACATGGCGACCAAGACCGAGCTGATCGGCAAGCAAGTGGCCACACGCTTTCCACCGGAGCCCAACGGCTACCTGCACATCGGACACGCCAAAAGCATCTGCTTAAACTTTGGCTTGGCAAAAACCTACGGTGGTACGTGCAATCTTCGTTTCGATGACACGAATCCAACCAAGGAAAGCGAAGAATACGTCAACTCGATCAAGACCGACGTGCAATGGCTTGGTTTCCAATGGGACAAATTGCTGTATGCCTCGGACTACTTTGGCCAGCTTTACGATTGGTCGGTCCAACTGATTCGCGAAGGCCATGCGTTCGTCTGCGATTTGAACGCAGAGCAAATGCGTGAGTACCGAGGAACGCTTACCGAACCTGGCAAGAACAGCCCTTACCGCGATCGGTCCGTCGAAGAAAACCTGGATCTGTTTACCAGAATGAAGCAAGGGGAATTCCCCGACGGTGCTAGAACGCTTCGAGCCAAGATCGACATGAGCTCGCCCAATCTGAATTTGCGCGACCCGGTCATGGTCCGAATCATGCATGCACACCATCATCGCACGGGTGACCAGTGGTGCATTTACCCCATGTACGATTGGGCTCACGGACAAAGCGATTCGATCGAAGGCATTACGCATTCCATCTGCACCCTCGAATTCGAGAACCATCGCCCTCTTTACGATTGGTTCTGCAAGACCCTCAAAATCCATCATCCGCGTCAGATGGAGTTTGCCAGAATGAACCTGTCGTACACGGTGATGAGCAAACGAAAGCTGTTGCAACTAGTTACCGAAAAGCACGTATCGGGCTGGGACGATCCGCGAATGCCCACTATCAGTGGCTTGCGCCGACGAGGCTACACGCCAGAAAGTCTTCGTTTGTTCTGTGAGAAAATCGGCGTCGCTCGATTCAGCAGCTTGATCGACGTGATCGTTTTGGAGAATAGCATTCGGGAGCATCTGAATCCGATTGCCCCTCGTTACATGGCGGTGCTAGACCCAATCAAGATCGTTTTGACAAACTACCCCCAGGGTAAGGAAGAACTGCTCGAAGCGGTCAACAACCCAGAAGACCCAAATGGCGGCTCCCGTCAGATCCCATTCTCAAGAGAACTGTTTATCGAACGGGATGACTTCATGGAAACACCTCCGTCGAAGTTCTTTCGGTTGAAGCCAGGCGGAGAGGTTCGATTGCGTTACGGCTACATTATCAAGTGCAACGAAGTGGTGAAGGACTCCGATGGCAACATCACCCATTTGAACTGCACCTACGACGAGCAAACCAAGAGCGGTTCGCCCACGGCCATCGATCGCAAGGTCAAAGGAACCATTCATTGGGTGAACGCCCGGCAGGCATCGCATGTCGAGGTTCGGTTGTACGATCGGCTGTTTTTAAGCGAGACTCCTGAAGACGCTCCAGAAGGAAAAACCTTCTTGGACAACATCAATCCCGACAGCGTTCGAACGGTGACAGCCATGGTGGAGCACGAGCTCGCGAAACAAGAACCTGGCGCTCGAGTTCAATTCGAACGCAACGGGTATTTCTGCGTCGACGTCAAGGACTCCCACCCCGGTGCACCGATCTTCAATCGCATCGTTACGCTGAAAGACACCTGGGCCAAAATCGCCAACAAAGCCTAGGGCTGAATGGTCCCTTCCGTCGAGTTTATCTCGGCGGAGCGCACAACTGAAAGCTACCAAGCACACCAGCACCCCCC
>CAITIF010000211.1 GCA_903892365.1 uncultured Pirellula sp.
AGGCTCGAGCACCTGCTTGGTTCGTTTTGCGTCATCCAGCATCAATTGCTTCATTTTGCCTGGCTCGCGAAATGCAAAAAGCGTGGTGAAATAACTCTCAAGAACGGCTTCGATCACAGGCTCATTCTTCAGCAGAAAGTCGCGATTCACCACCAGAGTATCCACAATATAGCCGGTGAATTTCGAGCTGTCGGTGAGCACATGCAGGCCATCGTTAACCAGCAGCTGGCTGACAAATGGCTCCCATACGACGTAAACTTCATTCGTGGTTGGATCGGCCTTTCGGTATCGTTCGACAACTTGCTCTGGCCCGCTAACGGCATCGATCGATTTGCTACTGACCTGCGTCAAGCCAAAGTCTTGCATGACAACTCTGGCTAAAGTTTCGCTGGGAGAATCCGCTACCAAAACAAACCTCACATCGGGCGAATTCAGTTGATCTACATTTTGAAATCGCTTTTTGTAGGCCAACATGGCATCCGCTCCACGCGTTTCGTCGATGATGGCAATGATGGTGGCTGGTGGAAATTCGAGTTTAGAAAACGTCTTCACCAGTGCGTCCGCAGGGAATGCCGCAAATTGCAAAGAACCTTTTTCGAGCGAAGCTGCACGGGACGAATAGTCTGCAGAGTCATCATTCAGCTTCAGCTTAATACCATGATTCGATAGTTGAGATTCGAATTCAGGAGTCCGAAGAATGGCGTACCCTGAAAAACTATCTAGGCCAATCGTGATTTCATGGGTGAATCGACTTGAACCCGAAGAAGCTTCTAACTTTGCCTTCGCTTCTTGCTTGGCCGCTTCCGCCATCGATTCTACTTTCGCGGGCTGAATTAAAAATTTCCAGACGGAAACCCCGATAGCAAGTAAAACCAACCAGGCCAGCGCCGCAATGATTATCTTCGTTTTTGACACCGAACTACTCTCCTATTGAATGCATGGATGCTTAGTTTTGACGTTCAATGCTCAATTGTCTAGCCACTTACGCCCAGCGATCCCAATCGATTCATCGCAGTGGCCACCCAAGGCAAGGGATTCTTGCATGACATCTGATATCCATTTGCAGGCTTCACCGCGCACTTTGGTTCGATGAGATCGCAAAGTATCTGGTTCGGTGATGTTGGAGTCCAAGCGTTCAAGGTCCGGGGCTGACTGAATCCCCCCGTCTGCTAAGCTATTCGCTGATCCATGCTCATCTTGGGCAGAATTCAAATCCAAACCTGAGATTGTAGATCGCCGAGGGCAACCGACGAAGATCTTGACCTTCGCGGCCATAAACAACCCACTGTAAACAGCCCAACCACGCGGAGCTCCCTCGATCCAAATGGGAATCAAGGGCACATTCGCCCGTTGAGCAACAATCGCAGCTCCCGGCCGGATCGAAAGCAATGGAGAATCGGTTCGATTAATGCGTCCCTCTGGAAACATCCCGACAAATCGCCCACTCCGGGCTAAGGCAATCGCTGATTTTGTGGAGGCCGTATCCACTCCACCTCGATTGGTTGGAATCGCCTGAAATGCTCGAAGGACAGGACCAAACAGAGGATGCCGAAAATATTCACCCGCTACCATCCAGTGCACCCGTTTACCACTGATCAGTTGAACAAAGAATGGGTCCAGTGAACAACGATGATTCGCGACCAA
Organism: uncultured Pirellula sp.; assembly: GCA_903892365.1. GTDB lineage: Bacteria > Planctomycetota > Planctomycetia > Pirellulales > Pirellulaceae > JBKCUI01. The sequence continues at coordinate 1,645 of CAITIF010000211.1, forward strand.
CAACGCCCCACCTTGAAGCCTTTCCGCCAACAAACAATCGCTCGAAGGGTTCCGATTCCGATTCAACGGCCCCCAACCCACTTCCCCCCAAACAATCTCGACCCGCCATAAAATTCTTGCTAATGCGTAAACGGGTGCGTACAGCAACCGCTCCCAGGGCGAATACCGTCCCTTTCCAAACAGCTTGACAGCAGCATAAGCCAAAGCTGTGCAAGAAGTCAGGATAAGAAAAAAAGATGCTGCCAAGATTGATTCGTTTCTCGCGTGGATCACATTAAGTTGCTGTCGACGAAGTGTTTACGTCGAAGCCTACCGACCAAGGGCTGGTCTCATGAGCTGCAATTATGATAGCAAATTCGCGATTTCGCAGAAGAATCCTTCGGAACTTCATCCAAAAGAGTGTAGCCAAGCTGGCCGTCCGTAGGGTATCGTAGGACCTTGTCGCACGGACACGAACCATAGCCGGTCGGGCCCGGAGACATCTCACCCATTGAAGCGAATTGCGAGGATGAGTTGAAAAGGTTTGGGACAAGCTTCGCGGCCACGGGCTTTTCCCGCCAATCGATTATGAAGCAGTAATTGGTTGCCTTTCTCGATTTAGCCTCACTTTGCAAGTTCCTTGATAACCCAACTCGCGGAAGTCAGTAACACGCATCGCGCCCAAGAACGGAACCTTTAAGTGCATGCTCCGATGGATGAATGAGATGGCCCGGCCGACCGGCTTTTTCGTTTTCCATCTCTCTTTTAGAATTTTCGCCAGTGGCCCATCCTACCGTTCATATCCCTGTCTTGCTGAAGGAAGTTCTCGAATGGTCAGGCGTCGATCGCCAAGCCATCGAGCCTAGAACGATCGTTGACGGAACGCTGGGAGGCGGCGGTCATGCATGGCATCTTATTAAAAAATTAAGTCCACAGGATACGCTCATTGGAATTGATCGGGATGGGGGGGCGATTGACCGAGTTACGAAGCTGTTCGACGCGGAACTACCGAAAGATTCGTGCCACGTTCGCTTGATACAAAGCTCGTATCGCGATCTACCAAATCTTATGGAAGAACATCATATTCCAAAAGCGGACTGTATCTTGCTCGATTTGGGCTTGTCGAGCGATCAGCTTGAAGACCGTGAACGCGGGTTCTCATTTCGAGTCGGCGGAGACTTGGATATGCGATTTTGTACCGAGGAGGGTATCTCGGTTCGGGATCTGTTGGCCAAGATTGACGAGAAGGATCTCGCCGACATCATCTACCAATTTGGCGAAGAGCGATTTAGTCGACGTATCGCAAGAACCATCGTCGAACGCCGCAAGTCAGATCCCGTTCAAACAGCAGAACAGCTCGCAGATCTCGTGCATCGTTGTGTTCCTGGCAGCAGAATTCCAGGCCGAATCGACAGCGCGACTCGTACCTTTCAAGCGCTCCGCATTGCAGTCAATCAAGAGCTGAAGCATGTGGAGGACGCCATGAAATTGCTTCCTAATTGCCTAACCCCAGGTGGAAGATTGCTTGTCATCTCTTTCCATTCGCTGGAGGACCGCATCGTCAAGCATGCCATGCGGGATAACGAGCATTTGAAAGTGCTCACTAAAAAACCGGTCGAAGCGAGTGAAGAAGAAACGAACGAGAACTCGCGAAGCCGCAGCGCCAAGATGCGAGTCGCTGAACGCTGTTCGTAACTGCGAATCAGCGACTCTGTTCGTTTAAACCAACGACATGCAATATCATGCCGTCTCGGTATGGGCTATTTGAAATCGCCAGCCCGCAAGATTACCAGCTTGCTTGGGTCGATAAACTTCTTGAACGCCAATCGAACCGATTCAGCGGTAAGTGCATCGATCATCGCTTCCCGTTCTTTCGAGTAGGCAAACGTTCTGCCAAGATACAAATTGGATGCCAACTGGCCCGCGATAGCGCTGTCGCCTGTTCTGGAGACTTTGATTGCTTCCAAGAAAGCCTTCTTCGCATCCACCATTTCTGCCTCGGTTGGACCGGCATCGATGAATCGATTCAGTTCTTCCATCGCCGCAACTTCAACCGCCTTGATGTTTGCCGGGTTGGTGATCGCGTTGATGGTGAACCGAGCGTCGGTTCCGCGTGATGGGGTCGACAGGGAAGAACTTACGCCGTAGGACAATCCCTCTTTTTGACGGATACGGTCCCCAAGTCTCGACGATAG
>CAITIF010000212.1 GCA_903892365.1 uncultured Pirellula sp.
AGCCGTGGTCGTGGTTGTCGTGGTCGTAGTCGAAGTCGAAGTCGAGTCGTAGTCATAGTCGTAGTCATAGTCGTAGTCATAGTCGTAGTCTCGTAGTCGTAGTCGTAGTCGTAGTCGTAGTCGTAGTCGTGCTCGAAACACGGTGGGCGAGTACGAATCGGCGGGTGCTGAGTAAGATTAAGATTAAGATTAGGATTAAGATTAGGATTTAGATTGAAAGAACGGGAAGCGACGTTTACGAAGTGGCCGGGTGGGCGAATTGCGATTTACGCAACATCAGAACGAACGCCTGCGGCTCAGGGGAGCCACAATTTGGCTTATTCAAGAACCTGGTTCGGTTTGGATGTAAGTCAAGCTCGCTTAACTTATTACGTTGGGTTGCAAACAATGCGGACTGCTTTCATAACCCGAAGCGTAACGGCTTGTTGATTTAATAGATTTGCCGCAGGCAAAGGAAACATCACAACCCGAAGTGTGAGCGAGGGGCGTGCCGTCCCGCAGAATCCCTCGCTTACGCGTCGGGTTATGAATAATCCGCGCTAGCTGGCACCTTTGGTTTTTCCAACTCGAGCCATGGTTGTTTCGACAGAGCTTAAAAGCGCCTTGGCTTTATTGACCGTCTCCTGGTACTCGCTCTTTGGGTCGCTGTCTGCGACCAAGCCTGCACCGGCTTGGATATAAACCTTGCCTTTACAAATCACCATGGTTCGAAGAGTGATGCAGGTATCCATGTTTCCTCGGTAATCAAAATAACCCACCGCACCTGCGTAGGGGCCTCGGCGAGTCGGTTCCAATTCGTCAATGATTTCCATGGCTCGCACTTTGGGAGCACCGCTCACCGTCCCTGCGGGGAGGCAGGCCTTGAAAGCATCCATCGCATCCATGTCGTCGCGCAAAACTCCTGTCACGCTAGAGGATATGTGCATCACGTGCGAATACTGTTCTACGACCATTAAGTTGCTTAATTGAATCGATCCAAATTTCGCGACTCGCCCTACATCGTTACGACCTAGGTCGACAAGCATGACATGTTCCGCACGCTCCTTCGGGTCCGCGAGCAGTTCCGCAGCCAATCGACTATCTTCTGAGGGAGTTTTTCCGCGCGGACGCGTACCTGCCAGTGGCCGGACCGTGACCAGGCGTTCGAAGACTCGTGACATCACTTCGGGACTGCTTCCGACAAGCGTGCAATCATGCGTTCGGACCAAAAACATAAACGGACTGGGGTTGATCACTCGAAGAGACCGGTAAATTTCGATGGGCTCGCAGTCGCAATCCAGCTCAAACCGTTGGCTCAGCACCACTTGGAAAGCATCCCCCGCTTTAATGTACTCGCGACATTTCGCCACAGCCGTTTCGAACTCCGCCTGAGTGAAATTGGAGCGGGCCTGGATGGTCGGTTGAGCCCCCAGCACGATATCAGCGGCGGGCAAGGGCTTTAAAGCTCCACTTAGACGGTCAACGACCGATTGAATTCGGTCGACTGCGGTCTTGTAGGCCTGATCCACGTTCGAAGGGCGGTAAACCAAGTTCAGGATCATCACCGTTTTGTTGGCATTGTCGAAAACGACCAGCAAATCGTAAAAGCCGAAATCCAGGTCTGGAAGACTTCGGTCGTCCGTTGGGGCATTCGGCAATTTCTCAACGTATCGAACGACGTCGTATCCAGCGTATCCGATGGCACCGCCCACAAAGGGAGGCAAGTCAGGGAGGCTTGCAACAGTGTGCTTTCCCAACTTTTCACGCAAAAAATCCAAAGGATCTGCTACGGTACAGGTCGTGTGCTTACCTTCGTGTTGCCAATGAACTTCGTTTCGGAAAGCGTAGATACGTGACCTTGGACCGATGGCGATAAAACTGTACCTTCCGATCGACTCGCCGCCCACCACGCTCTCAAAGAGGCATGCAGGGCTATGCCCGTCATCCAAAAGGCGAAAAGCGGAGACAGGGGTCAGCTGATCGCTCAAGAGTCTTCGGTAGACCGGTACAAAATCGAATTCCGAAGCTAGCGTTCGGTAGTCTTCCAGCGAGGGAAATGCGTTCATCCTTGGTGGTTGGCTTTCAATTGCGTTCGAAACATCTGCCTAGCCGCATCGCCGGAAAGGCATTCCAACCCTATACTACCAATGAATGTGTCTACCGCGAATCCGTCACGTAAGAGAATTCCAGTATGAAGTGCCAACATTGCGAAAAGCCAGCAACTTTTCACATCACCGAACTGACCGAGCCAAAGGGGCCGTCGATCTTGCATTTATGCGAGGAGCATGCGAGGGTGTTTTTGGCTGGCGAGGGTAATGCCACACCAGCGTCGGCACTGACCAGCATTCTCGAAAAACAGCTAAAAATGGACAAAGTTGCGGATGAACTTGCTGCATCCGATAAGAAAACTTGCCCCGTGTGTGGATTGACATTTGCCGATTTTCGAAAAGGTGGACGATTGGGCTGCGCGTATGACTACATTGCGTTCGAGGAAGATATTGAGCCGCTGCTGATCAATATTCATGGGTCGATCAAGCACGCAGGGAAAATCCCGACCAACTTGAGCGGTTCGCCTGAACGTCAGCAACGCTTAATGCAACTC
>CAITIF010000213.1 GCA_903892365.1 uncultured Pirellula sp.
AGCTCCCCCGGGTGGGCTCGAACCACCGACACACGGATTAACAGTCCGTTGCTCTGCCGACTGAGCTACAAGGGAATTTGTTCCAAGGTTGAAGAGGCTTCCCCACAACGTTGAGTTCACTGACTTTACGTAAATCGACAACTCGACCCGGAAAAGTCAATCAAACTACCAGAACTTTACTTCCTTTTCCCCTGCCCTGCAAGTCCGGTTAACGCGGAAAACGAACCTTCCAATCAACAAAAAACCCTGACCAAGCGTGCACTCGGTCAGGGTCGGAAAAAGGTGGATACCAACAGTCTAAAAACTAATCCAAACCAGCCAATTCTTTAGTGGGCGTCTCTCGATGTAACTCAAAACACTCGCAAATTACGAGCTCTAATCCAAGAATCCAACTAGTTCTTGCGAGCGGCTTGGTTGCTGGAGCTTGCGGACCGCTTTGGCTTCAATTTGACGAATGCGTTCACGCGTCACCTTGAAAATGTGGCCAACCTCCTCCAGCGTGTAGCTGTAACCGTCTCCCAGCCCGTATCGGAGCTTGATAATCTCGCGTTCTCGGTAACTCAGCGTTTTTAAGACTGTGTTGATCCGAAGCCGCAACATTTCTTGACCAGCACCAATGGCCGGACTCTCCGCCGTTCCGTCAGGCAGCAAATCGCCAAACTGGCTATCTTCGCTGTTTCCAACAGGTCGGTCGAGCGAGATCGGGTATCGGCTCATCGCCAACACGCGTCTAGCTTCTTCAATTGTTGTTTCCGCACGACGTGCAGTTTCTTCAAGAGTAGGCTCGCGTCCCAGTTCTTGTAGCAGCTGTCGCGAAACATTTCGAACGCGGGACATGGTTTCCACCATGTGAACCGGAATTCGAATCGTTCGGCTTTGGTCCGCTACCGCCCGTGTGATCGCTTGGCGAATCCACCAAGTTGCATACGTGCAGAACTTAAAACCACGACGATACTCAAATTTGTCGACAGCTCGCATCAAACCCGCATTTCCTTCTTGGATCAAATCCAAGAAGCTCAAACCGCGATTTCGATACTTCTTAGCAATCGACACTACCAAACGCAGGTTGCCTTCGCTTAACTGCTTTTTGGCACGCTGATACTCGGTAAAGACCTTCTTAACCATCTTGACGCGTTTGCGTAGAGAGGTCGGTGTTTCTTGGGTCGCGACCAAAATCTGACGAAACTCGCGTCGCAACTGTGCTACCTGCGAAGGTGCCACTTGGTGCGATTTGAGGGTCGCCAAATCATTCATAATCTCATCGACACGGTCACTCAATCGCTCGAGGACACCGATCATCGTTTCAATTCTTTGAGTACGCAAACCAAGTTCCTCGATCAATCGAACCGACTTGCGGCGGCGACGGGCGAGGGCTTGCCAGGCTTCTTGACGCTTTTTCAATGGCAGCGACTTGCTCAGGGCGTTGCGATAATCTCGACGATTTCGCTTGAGCAGCACGTCCAAAGTTTTGAGGTTGTGTGGCAACCGTCCTAGGATTTGATCCTTTTCCAGGCGGTCGGTAACCGACACCTGAACAGTACGATCGAATGGCAATTCGCCAGTATGAACACGCTTGAGAATCTTGTAGGCAAATTGAACCACATAGTCGCATTCCAGCAACTTCGTTCGGAATCTACGTCGGGTGACTTCGATCTTTTTCGCCAGCCGAATTTCTTCTTGACGCGTCAGGAGAGGAATCTCGCCCATCTGCGTCAGATACATTCGAACCGGGTCGTCCGACCAAGTTTCGATCTCTTCCATACCAGAAAGCAAATCATCTTCGCTTTCTAATTGGACTTGATCGTCGGATGCTACTACATCAACGACAACAGCATCGCCCAGGTCATCACCTTCCTCCTCAAGCGACAGTTTGCGAAGGCCATCCAAATCGTCAGCGCTGCGAGGCAAATCATCATCGAAATCCAACAGGCCGTCGAACAAGGTTATAGCTCCTGAAACCACGAAAATAATGGAGGATCGGAGTGCTCGTGTGTAAGCAAAGTTCCGGTCTTAAAAACGCGTCATCTGTCTTGTTTCCCCGAACCATCAGCTTGCAAGTATTCCGAG
>CAITIF010000214.1 GCA_903892365.1 uncultured Pirellula sp.
CGAATCTTTTTCGGCTGCGATTTTTCTTGAGGCGCTCAATGCTTATGCGCATCGACCTGCCGAAATAAATTTTGAGAATCGCTTGTTGGGGATGGGGATTGCGGTGGTTCCTGCCCTGATGCTAATGGGGATTGTTGCAGCGCTTTCCCGAACTGGAAATTTGCTGATGTTAGAGAATTTAGCCGATCAATTGGTAGCACCTTCGGTAGTCGAGTGGTTGCTGGAGGCTGGCAACGAGAAAGAATGGGAACGAGCCGAGGCCGCGGTTGAAGCATGGCCTTCACGTGACCAATTGCAGTCTTGGCTTTCCAATCGCAAGCAGGGAATTCAGGAAATGTCCGAGCAGTATCGAGTGCGATTTGATCGGCAAGGCTCATTTGCGGCGCTCATTTCTCAAAATGCCAATTTGATATCCGATCCGGTTTCTCAATTGCCAGCGGTTCGTTTCGAGTGGGAGAGCAACAAACTTGTTTTGGTGCATTGGCGAAAGCCGGAGGGGCGTACGAATTTCGAACTTTCGTTGATTCCTCGAATGGTTTCGCATGATGCCAGATACGCTTCGGGAACGTTTTTATGCCGGAGTCCGGTACTACTTGTGGTGGTGATGCTTGCTCCGTTTTTCATTTGGATGGTGTGGGCAGGATTGACAAGGGGCGGTCTTGCAATGTGGATTTCAGGTCAGCAAGTCGTAAACGCCGCTGGTACGCCTATACCCTGGTACATCTGGATGTTCCGTGTGCTAGTTGCAGGGACGCCATTTCTTCTTCTCCAAAGCTTGGTGGTTTGGCTGGATTTATACCACCCTGAATATTTGCTGGTTTCTTCGATCGCAAGTCGAGCCATGCTGTGGCTGTTTTTGGTTTATTCCATTCTGGTTCTTGCGTTGCCAAGACGCGCTCCTCATGACTGGTTGCTGGGGCTGTATTTGGTTCCCAAATGAGGAATCGAAAGTAGGAAAGAAAATTTTTTAAATTCTTGCGCCCCGATTTGGCGGCGGTGTCGGCTAGCAAAGTAAGGAACGCTTCCAATTGCGGCCTTGACCCTTACTTTGAAAGACGATTTCGATGTCAAACCTATTGATCCAAGTTCAGGAAGTTGGAAAGGCGTTTCGCACCGTCCGTGCGGTGGACGGGGTTTCCTTTGAGGTGAAGCAGGGAGAGATTTTTGCGTTGCTTGGGCCGAATGGAGCCGGAAAATCGACCTTGGTGCGGATGATGATTGGTATGTTGCCGCCGGACCAAGGATTGATTCAATGGTACGATCGCCACGGCAAACCTTCTGCCATGGATGCTGCTCAGATTGGCTATCTTCCCGAAGATCGTGGACTGTATCGCGATCAAAAGGTAGGTCGCATTCTGGAATACTTCGGCCAATTGCGAGGCATGTCCACCGCTCAATCGAAACAGGCTTCACTCGAGTGGGCCGAACGATTGGAAGTTTCGCAGTACCTTGGCAGCAAACTGGAAACGCTAAGCAAAGGGAATCAGCAGAAAGTGCAGGTGGCGGCAGCGGTCTTGCATCGCCCTCGGTTGGCACTGTTGGACGAACCTTTTTCGGGCCTGGATCCGCTGAATCAAGAAATGATGCTGGGAGTGATTCGTTCTTTGCAAGAGCAGGGTACGACTGTTCTGCTCAGCGCGCACCAATTGGAATTGGTGGAACGATTGGCCGATCGAGTTTTTTTGCTGGCCCAGGGGCGACGAGTCATGTCGGGCACCGTGCCGGAGCTCAAGGCCAGCAGACACAGCGGTTACTCCTTAAGGATTCACTTCGCGAAACCAGTACAAGCAGGTTGGTTCGACCCGTGGAAAGCGGAATCGGACCTGGAGAGCTTGGAGTTCATTTCGGACGATACGATTCAGTTGACTCTTCAAAACAAAAGCACCGCCATTGAGTGGATTCAGCGTGCCTCGGAAATGGCGGATGTCGCCGACTTCCGTGGCGGTGCATTGTCTCTTCATGAAATTTATTTGCGGGCACTGAATCCAAAGCAAGCTTCGTTGGACGTTGATAGAAGCAGGACTCTTGTCTGAAAAAAGGCCAGGTTCGTTCGTGTGTGTGCCGTGCAGAAAATCGAAAGCTGAATCTCCGAAAATCGAAAGTAGATAACCACTATGAATCATTGGCTGAAAACCTGCTGGACTGTTGCCCGTTGGGAATTCCAGCGTTACTTCAAACTGAAAGACCAAGTGATTGGGATTGTTTCCTTATTGGTCGGGGCTGTGGTCGGTTATGGTGCGATACGTATTGCGCAATCGGCTAAAAAGGTCGAAGTGGCGGTTCTGGGTGCGAGCGCCCAGTTCGAGTTGCCAGAAAACGGGAAGTTGAAAATCGCTGAAGGAACGCTGACAGAGCAAGAATGGCAGAGCAAGGTCCTGGATCGTTCGATAGTTGGTTTACTTGTCATAACTCAGGGGGAAGCATCACCAAGGGGAGCCAATCTGACGGTTCGCCAAGAGCCAGCCTGGCTGGAGGAACTGCGGCCGGTGGTTCAAAAGGA
>CAITIF010000215.1 GCA_903892365.1 uncultured Pirellula sp.
GCTTAAAAAGCATCGAGCATTCGCGCCTGACAAACCGTTCTTCATGTACTGGGCTCCGGGAGGCGTGCATGGCCCCCACCATGTGACTCAAGATTGGGCCGACAAATACAAGGGTAAGTTTGACCAAGGCTGGGACAAGCTTCGCGAAGAAATTTTTGCTCGACAAAAAAAACTAGGTTGGATTCCGGCGGACACTGAACTTACAGCCCGGGACAAAACAATGCCAGCTTGGAATGATATTCCCGAATCAGAACGTGCGTTTCAAACGCGATTGATGGAGATCTATGCTGGTTTCGTCGAACACACCGATGCACAAGTCGGGAAACTGATTGAACACTTAGATCAAACCGGCCAGCGCGACAATACGATCATTTTCTATATCTGGGGCGACAACGGTTCATCAGCCGAAGGGCAAAATGGTTCTATCAGCGAGTTGCTTGCACAGAATCAAATTCCCAACACGATCGCTCAGCAGATCAAGGCACTCGACGAACTTGGTGGTCTCAAAGCGCTCGGTGGTTCATTGACCGACAACATCTATCACGCCGGTTGGGCTTGGGCAGGGAGTACGCCGTTCAAAGCGACCAAACTAGTCGCGTCGCATTTTGGCGGCACGCGGAACCCGCTTGTGATTTCATGGCCCAAGAAGATCAAGCCAGACAACACACCTCGATCGCAGTTCTATCATGTCAACGATATTGCTCCAACACTCTACGAAGTGCTCGACATCAAGGCTCCTAAGGTGGTAAACGGCTTCGAGCAAGATCCGATCGATGGCGTAAGCATGTTGCCGTCCTTCCACGATTCCGCCGCTCCGGACAACAAGCATGTTCAGTACTTTGATAACAACGGTAGCGATGGTATTTACAAGGACGGCTGGTATGCATGTACATTCGGGCCGCTGACACCTTGGTTGAATGCCCAAAAAGGGCTCGCGGATTGGGACTCGTCGAAGGATGTCTGGGAGTTGTACAACCTTTCCGAGGACTTTTCGCAAAAGAATGACCTTGCGACGAAGTATCCCGAAAAACTCCAAGAAATGAAGAAGCTCTTTCTCGAGCAAGCGAAAGAGAACAAGGTATTCCCTATTGGAGCTGGCATTTGGCTGCGTCTTCATCCCGAGGACCGAATCAAGTCGTCATACACCAGCTGGAGCTTCGACGACACTACCAAGCGTATGCCCGAGTTCACAGCACCGGCAGTTGGGAACAGCAACAATACCGTGACAATCGAACTTGAGTGCGGCGAAAACGCCAACGGAGTCCTCTACGCACTTGGTGGAGCTGGCGGTGGACTCACTTGTTACATGGATAACGGGTATCTCATTTTCGAATACAATTTAATGATCATCGATCGTTCGATTACCAAGTCGCAAAAGAAGATCGCTGCTGGCAAGCATACCATCGTTGTGGAAACAAACTTGAAGGTACCCCGACCGGGTGCGCCAGCCGACATCGTGTTGAGTGTCGATGGAATAGAGATCGCGAGAACAAGTCCCAAAATGACGGTTCCTGCAGCTTTCACCGCGAGTGAAAGTTTCGACGTTGGTGTTGACCTTGGTTCGCCTGTTTCGAGAGATTACTTCAAGCGAAGACCTTTTCAGTTTGACGGCAAA
>CAITIF010000216.1 GCA_903892365.1 uncultured Pirellula sp.
GAATTGTTGAATGCGTTTTTTGAGGAATTGAGGAGTGGATGTAATCCTGGTAACTTCCCAGTGATTGCGGAGGTCGATGATGATGCAATTGACTTTGCAGGTCCAGCATCAGACAGAGGCCCCGATCGCACGCATAACAACCCGATCACTCGTGTAGATTTAAGTACACTCTCTGAGGACGTTGTCAAGAAATTGATAAATACCTTTCTCTACATTCACGATCGGTTATTGAGCAAGGAATAAAGAAATCGATGGCGAACATCCTTGTTGAAGTGCAAGTACGAGTAAGGCTGCGTTCTGGCGCAAAAGGCATCCCAGAGGAGTTCGCGAAAAAATTGCATGAGTTGTGCAATGACGCAATTACTGAATGTGGCTATACGGACTTCAATTCGTTTCTTAGAGCGTGCACGGAACTGATGTCCTCACCGGACCGCAAAAAAACGTGGCAACAGTTCACCCGGATTACTTCGTTACCAAAAAACCGTCTTGCTCAGTCGGAAATGTGGAAAACGACCGACTTCGTGTTTGAAGTTTTTGATGATCGCTTTGTCTTTGGGATCGAACTCGGGAGAGTTTTTAGCGATTGCTCAGACGCATCCACTGAAATTGAAAAAGCGATTCGAACCGGGACAGATGAGGTGTACTCATTGTTAAGATTGCTGGCTTCCGTGCTTCCGAACAAACCAGTGGTAAGCCTGTCGACGTGCATTGATGGGGACGATGCCACAGACGCTTCCTGGCAGGAAATTTTTGACAATCTGCACCAACGCTCTTTACGGCCATCATTCCAACCAAACAAGACAGATCCAGACCTTCGGTTCAGCAAGCATATTCACCCACCTCTGAATAGCCAAGGTTGGCCGATAGATTGGTCAATGAAGATCGATAACGATGGAGCGAGAGTTTGGAGTCACGGCGGGCCCCGACTACTACGGGGAAGCGATTGCAATCATCAAGAGAAGGTAACCACAGGGATACTTAAGCGACTTGGACGATGGAGTGGCTACTATTCAGAAGAGAGTGGGTTTGCTATCCAGCATTTATTTTGGGCATATTCAAACTATAAGCAAGGCGATATTCTCCAAAATGCGCGCCCGTACATACCCCGAAACAGGGTTGACATTCTCGACAACTGTTTTTTGGCATACGAGGCAAGTGTCGTTCGAGGTAAAATACATGTTACGATGAGCTCACTAGAGAATAACTTGCACAAGCAGCGATCTTATGCACTGCAGAGGATGGAATCTGACCTTGCTACATGCAGAAAACTGGCAGCAAATCTAAGGCGTTACAAACTTAATACCATAGACGCGCTTTTCGGACTTGGATTGCTCAAGAATCGAAAGGAAAGTAACGATCTTCTCGATTTTTTCGATGTCGTTATCGATGAGATCGAACACGACCATGAGAGATTTGCTCCTGAATTTTTGAAGGTAGAAGCAGATATCCAACGCACGGGAGGTTTTTTGGGTTGGCCTGGCTTCGTGTTGGCAACCGGTGCCTTAGCTCTGGCAACGTTTGACACTTGGTGGGGAGTGGTTGGGACTGTTTACACTGAACCAGCAACAAAGATTCCTCGCGAGTTCGCGGAGCTTTCGCTTGTTATCATCTCATTCTTGCCAATTGTAACGGCATTAGTGCTGCTTTTCGTAGGGTACGAAAAGTACACTCGTACGATTAGGAGAAATCGACTTTCCGGTGATAAAGTTGCGTGGGCTTTGGTGAAGAGCCTTTTCTCGCCTTCGTTCTTTTTGCTCATGGTAGCTTGCTTTGCCAGTATTATGCTTTGCTTGAAATCCCTTCACGCAACGGAGGCGA
>CAITIF010000217.1 GCA_903892365.1 uncultured Pirellula sp.
CTGGAACTGCGCAATTGAAAGTGGAAGGGTTGAAGTTCGACATTTTCCAAATAGGAGACAGACAGGAGCTCCGAGGAATTCTTCCCGTTTCAGGACGCGTTGAAATCGTCGAAACAATTCAATGGTAACCCGATCTCCTAAGTCTCAAGAATCTCTATTAGCGAAGTTTCCTATGTTAAGTTTTTTTCGTGGATTACGTTGTCGAAAGAGCATGCGATGGGCAAGCTTGAGTTTGATCTTGACCCTAGCATGCAGTGGTTTCGCTGCTGGGCAAGATGCAAAGGAAAGCGATTTCTATCGCATTACGACGTTTGACATCCCTGAAAAAGAAGTATTAGAGGCGGGTGCATTTCAGATTATGTCGGACGGTCGAATGGCTGTCGCAACACGACGCGGCGAAGTGTGGATGATCAAGGATCCTCTTGCAGAGAAAATAACCGCATCGCAGTTTTCTCGATTCGCTCATGGATTGCACGAGCCACTTGGCTTGGCTGAACGAGATGGCTGGCTCTACGTAACTCAGCGCAGCGACGTCTCTAGATTAAGAGACCGCGATGGCGATGGTGTAGCAGATGATTTTGAAGTGGTAGGGGATGGATGGGAGATCAATGGGGACTACCACGAATATGCTTTCGGATCGAAGTTCGATCGACAGGGGAACCTATGGGTTGCTCTTTGCTTGACAGGATCCTTTGGAAGTGATGTTCCCTTCCGAGGTTGGTGCATGCGGGTAACTCCCGACGGGAAGACGATTCCGACAACCTACGGGCTGCGATCGCCCGGAGGCATCGCTTTTAATTCGCAGGGGGACACGTTCTACACCGACAATCAAGGGCCATGGAATGGTACCTGCAGTCTCAAGCAATTGGTACCTGGCCGGTTTGTTGGACACCCTGGAGGAAATGAATGGGCCAAACAGGCCGAAGAGTTTCGAGGGATCAAACCAGTGGAGCCTAAAAACAATAGTCGGATTACAACTGAGGTGGAAAAGAACCCCGATTTCATACCACCAGCGGTTCTATTCCCCTACGAAAAGATGGGGCAGTCTGCGAGCGGCATCGCCTGCGACACGACCCACGGAAAGTTCGGGCCATTTGAAGACCAGCTTTTTATCGGTGACCAAACTCATAGCACGATCATGCGTGTGGATTTGGAAATGGTGGATGGTCTTTATCAAGGTGCTTGTTTCCCCTTTCGCGCTGGGTTTCAATCGGGGGTAGTGGGTGTAGAAATGGGGCCATCCGGTAGCTTGTTTGTGGGTGGAACGAATCGAGGATGGGGTTCGCGGGGGCCGAAGGATTTTGCCGTGGAGCGGCTCGATTGGACGGGAAAGATGCCGTTTGAAATCAAGACCATGCGACTGACTCCGAAGGGGTTTGTGCTCAGCTTTACCAAAAGCGTTGATGCCAAAATCGCTTCTGACCCAAGCAGCTATACCTTGGATACTTTTACTTATATCTACCGTGAGCAATATGGAAGTCCCGAAGTGGACTCAGGAAAGGGGGCGGTACGATCTGCAAACGTTTCTGCGGATGGTATGTCGGTAGAATTAGAAGTAGACGGGTTGCGAGTTGGGCACATCCATGAGCTGCATGCCGTTGGCGTTCGCTCCAAAGAGGGTGAGAAGCTACTTCACTCGAACGCCTATTACACCCTGAACAAACTCAAAAAATAGCAGGTCGTCGCTCGCAGGGCAGGGGGCAAGCTCGACCGTCGCGGAGGTGTGCATGCGCGGCGTTCGCGATGTTTAGCACACCAAACCTTTTGCGACGTGTTGGGGCGAGCCCAACCGTCTCGGTGGCGTGCGCGCGCGGCGCGGTGAGTAGCACGCCAAACCTGTTGCAACGTGCCGGGGCGAGCCCGACCATCGCTGGTGGCGTGCTCGCGTGGCTTGCACGCTGGGCGTATGCGGGTGGGCGTGTGGGGCGGGCGTGATTTCGACGCGGGCGTGAGCAACGCGAAGCTGGGCCTTGTGCCCTAGCTTCGCAATAGGTTTGGTGCGCTACCAAACCCGTGCCCCAAAAAAACCCCGCGTTCAAGGGCCTTGTGCCCGACGAACGCAACAGGTTTGGTGCGCTAATCCTTAGTCCTGAGTCAATGCGTAAACCGCGAATGTCCCCAGCCAATGCTCCCCTTCGTAATGTCCGCTGAAGACATAACCCAGACCAACCCTGGCGTGCTCTTTGGCGGCCTTGCCAAAAACCACAACTCGAGGGTCCTGGTTCGGTAGATGCCGTGCAATGCCTTGCATGCACCAAGCTCGAGACAAGTCCAAGCCGGCCAAGTGAACCAGCTTTCCATCCGTCACGTCACTCACCTCGACCGGTTCCAAAAGACCTGATTTACCTGGCGCGGTAACATCCGGGAGAAAACGACCCAGCCACTCACTGAACTCTTGCGGTGGTAAAATGCGACGCATCAAGTCCGCTTCGTTCAGCGACTGTGAGAAAAAATCCTCGCCCGACGGTTCGTACCGCGAATTGTAATTGGAATCCTGGCCGTAATAGTCGCGCGCTCGAGCGACAATCAACGATTCCAATTCCGGATCCGACACGATGCGTGCGTAGTCCAATGTCTGCCCCAGAGCGAACGCAGTGTCGGGATGCACGCCCGTTCGAATCGGTTGCTTCAAACGAGGCAAATACCCTTTGGTCAGCTCCACAATTTTCGCTTCCAAAGGAACAATCGCTTTTCGCCACTTCTGACCCATGGGATCGTCCCATGTATGAAGCTCGGCAGCCAACCGCAGGAGCCAAGCCCAGCCATACATTCGCTCAAATGACTTGTTTTCCTTTTCGTCGAAGTACGCCGTCTCGATCTGGATATTGGCTTCGGTCAAGTTTTCATCCAGACGCTTTCGCGATTCCGAGGCGGCGGAGTGATTCGGATTGGTTTTCAACAACCGTATCAGCATCCAATGACCATGAACGCTGCTGTGCCAATCGTAACAGCCATAAAATGCCGGGTGCATTTGCTTAGGGCCCAAAATGGTTTCCGGACCAGTGATGACGTTGGCTGGTTTGTTGGGAAACTCGCGCTGAAGCCCAGCGATAGCCAATTGGGCTAAGCCTGCGGCTTGATCATCAGTCAACCTTTGACCAAGCGAAGGGATAGACGCCTCTGTCGTTTGCGCGTAGACGCAATCAGCATAAGTCAGAACTACGAGACCAACCGTCATCATAAACTTCAACATAAACTTCAACCTAAACCTAAACTGGATTGCGATTGCTCTTCTTCGACTTAGAAATCGACTTTGTCGTAAACGTCTTTCATGGCAAGCGGGCTATCCAAACTCGCCAACTAGATGACGGCCTCGATCCCTACGATGTCTCGCAACAGCCATAGCCCTTCATGCGATCGTGTATGCTGTTCCGCTCTCGCCTCGTCTTGCCAGAATACAAGATACTCTTTCAGGGAAGGGATCTGGCGATAATGTCCAAACTTCACGCCGCGATCAAAGTCAGCTGTGGCAGGCGATAATACCTCGACAAGCAAAATCGGATTGGAAATCACGTCTTCCGAGAATCCCTCGATCGGCGGACAAGCAACCGATACGTAAGGATAGGCTTGGTAGCCGGTGGCTTCGACGTGAATACGCATGTTGCTGCCATGCGTTTGGCAATCGCGATTTTTGAGCAGTTGGCGAACTTCGGAAAGGACATTCGAACCTTTCAAGCTATGCCGGCGAGTTCCGCCCGCTTGGGAAAACACTTCGCCTGCGTAGTATTCATGCTTCTCGGTTTGCTCCCGTTCCCATAGAGCATACTCGGAGGCGGTCATTTTCAGGTCAAGTTTTTGAATGGAGCTCATTGATCACATCCTGCAATACTGCATCGAAAATCGAGTGCATTCTCAAGCCAAAGTTGTCGAACTCTATTCTAGTCCGACAGCTGACTTATTGCTAACTTCCGAAGTTCGAAGTTCGAAGTTCGAAAAAAGTCTTACGACTTATACCTTACGCCTTATACCTTATTTCCCAGCAATCTTGCTAGCGCGGTTGCGATATCTCGCAACGCGTTTTGGTCTGGTAGGCTAATGCGTATTTGAGGGCGTCCTTCTGCATCCGTTTCAATCATGCTCGACAGTTGTTTGGTCATCAGGTCGACCGAGTCCTGAGATGGCTCTTAGGTGCTGTCCTTTTGTAGCAGTTGGCCTGCTAGCGAGAGAGCGGCTCCCACCAACTGTCCCGTAGCTGCTGCAACCCCTTAACGACGCGCGTGAATAGCGCGCGTTTCGGCTTCCATAAGCCGTTGATTGCTTTGATCCAATAGAGCGGGCAGGGGTGAGTATTTTTTCGAGCCGCTTCTTCAGGCCTGCAATGCCCGTCTGCATCTCGACCGAGTCGACTTCGCTGTTCATGCCTAACGCTGCGTCGACAATTGATCTGCAGTTGTTTGGCTCGATTGGATTGCAACGTAAAAGTAACAATTGCTTTCCCGCTAGGAAGCGATGCGTCCCGGACACAAATACGAAGCAGGTCGCCCCCCAGAAACACATCGCGATCGGCCAGGATTTCAAACGCCTGAGAGCCCTTGGCGAGTCTCTTCCTGCCATCTTCACCTAAGACTTTGCGCGCTTGGTGGACCGTCATGGAGCCCAGGCGTTGGTGAAAAACGTTAGCCTAGGTGGCGGGCTTTGAGGTTTCGGAAGCATTGCTTTTGGAAACACATGTTCGCGAAGCCATGCCTAAAACTCCATGGTGGTTGAAATCGCTGCGGTAAAGTTATAAGGAAAGCACACCCAGGAACCCACCTGAGCCTGAGACGCTAGCCGATCTTGGCAATAAGAAATCGGCTAGCGCCTCAGGCTCAATAAAGTAGGCTTCTAGCTGCCATCCGCCTGATCGCCAAAAAGTAGAACAGAGAGACAGAAACAGAGACGGAAACGGAGACAGAGACCGAGACAGTGACA
>CAITIF010000218.1 GCA_903892365.1 uncultured Pirellula sp.
ATCTTTTCGATGAAGAGTGCCGAAAGTTCTACGACTTGGAAGGTCTGTGGGCGGACGCGGTTCGTGTCGATCTCACCGAAGCTCTTCGGGATACCAACGCTCGAGCCACGTTCTAGGCGTTCGAAATATCAACGGAGCATGAAGCGAATGGCGATTTCTATCGAGTACCTACTGTGGCTGATACCGATTCTTGCATCGGTATCCTTGGTGATGGCAGCCACGCGTCATGAACGCAATGATTTGATTTTGAGCCAAGCTTGGAAGACAGCGGTTTGGACGCTCGGATTTCTCGGCACGATTGCGGTCGTGCTTTGGTTTGCCATGTTCTGGATCGGCTGATTCCAGTTATTTGTTCATCTGAGCCATTTCGTCGTCAAAATCAAGCGACGGTGCAGCCACTTCGGCAAGAGGATCTGATGCCTCGCCGGAAGGGCTCGACGACTTGTTTTTTCCAGGCTTTTTCGGTCTTCCGAGCATTGCGGCTACGATCGTTGCGACCACTAGTCCCAACATGAATACGATCCACAAGTAAGGTAGCAAAATGTACATGGCAGCCAAAGAATGGGAAGTAAAGCTTGTTCTCGAAGAAGCCCAATAGCACTACAGCCTAGTTTGCAATGGTCACTTGTACAAGTTTTCCCCTCAAAAGCAGCCTAAGAAACCTTGAGTTGGCAAATTCGGATCATCTGGAAGGATTTGAATCGACTGCTACCATACGTATCCCGGAGATTCGCCAGCAGGTGAGTCGAGATCTGGGGTGGATTTCCAATGTTTTGGCGGGACCTTTTTTACTTTTCTAGCGATTGCAAGGACTCTTGTTGATGGATGGCGCACCTGTATCTGAGCTTTTTGAGTTGAAGAATGCAATTCGGAAACAAGCACACGAGAATCGCAAGGCGCAGCTCGACAAAGATGCTATCTCCGAAAAAATTGTTGAGCGTTTCATGCAGTTGGACGAGTATGCGGCTGCAAAAACGGTCATGTTCTACGTCGACGTGCGGGACGAGGTTCGGACGCGTCAGGCTTTGCCCGCTGCCATTGCCAGTGGCAAGCGCATTGTGGTGCCCTACTGCGTCGACGGAGAGTTGGAGCTGTTTTGGCTGGAAAACATGGATGAGCTGGAGCTGGGAATGTATCGCATTTTGGAGCCGACGGCATCCATGCGAACGGTCGAGCGAAAGAAGCTCCAGCCAACCGATTTGGATCTTGTGATGGTTCCGGGAGTTGCATTCGATCGCAATGGCGGAAGGACCGGACATGGCAAAGGTTACTATGATAAACTTTTGCAGCATGCGCGTTTGGATGCGCCGTTGATCGCTTTGTCGTTCGAGTGCCAATTGTTCGATAAAATACCTGCGGAAAGTCACGACATTTTTATGGACAAGGTCGTAACTGAAGCTGCCGTTTATCAAGGCAAAGGACGATAAACCGATGGTTCGAACAGCGAGTACTATGTTGGCGTTGGGTACCAAGGCACCCTCGTTTAAGCTTAAGAATATCGATGGGCAGTTCGTTTCCTTATCTGATTTTCAGGGGAAGCAAGGGCTGGTCGTGATCTTCATGTGCAATCATTGCCCCTACGTAAAGCATGTCGCTCCCGAGCTCGCACGCATCTCCAAAGACTATATGCCCCAAGGCATTGGATTCGTAGGTGTCAGCTCCAACGATTCGGACGCCTACCCCGATGACGGTCCTGTAAAGATGGCGGAGGAAGCGGCGATTCGGGGATACACTTTTCCGTATCTCTTTGATGAAGATCAATCTGTTGCGATTGCTTACAACGCCGCATGTACACCTGATATCTTTCTTTTTGACTCGGAATTGAAGCTGGTTTACCGTGGTCAATTGGATGATTCCCGTCCGAAGACGGACAGGCCTCTGACGGGCGAGGATC
The DNA here is from genome assembly GCA_903892365.1 of uncultured Pirellula sp. Lineage (GTDB taxonomy): Bacteria > Planctomycetota > Planctomycetia > Pirellulales > Pirellulaceae > JBKCUI01. The sequence continues at coordinate 1,895 of CAITIF010000218.1, forward strand.
TGAGAGATGCGCTGGACTGCGTTCTGAATCATCAACCGATACCGTCAGAACAACGCCCAAGCATCGGCTGCAATATCAAGTGGAAGCCCGGGGCAGAGCCAGACTACTTTAACGCTCTTGGCATTTCAGGATGAACGCGATTCAAGGATTACGAGTTGGGCTGGGAATGGACTCGCATCGAATCGCGAGTGGTGGGCCGCTGATTCTGGGCGGAATCAAGCTGGATGCCGACATGCATCTCGTCGGCCATTCGGACGCGGACGTTCTGCTGCATGCGATCACGGATGCGGTATTGAGTGCCGCGGGGTTGCCCGATATCGGACAGATCTTTCCCAACACTTCGGATGAAAACAAAGGTCGGGATTCGGGTGAGATGCTCGCTCAAGCAATGGACTTGGTGCGAGAAAACGGTTGGAGCATTCTGAATCTAGATTGTGTCGTTCAGATGGAGCGACCCAAGTTGTCCCCGTACAAGGGATTGTTGAAGCAGCGCATTGCCGAGCTGCTGCGGATTGATATCTCGCAGGTGTCCGTCAAGGGAAAAACAGGGGAAGGTGTCGGCGAGATCGGGCGATCCGAGCTCGCGGCGGCAACCTGTGTCGTTTTGCTTTACAAGTAAGCGAAGCGGCGATCAGTCGTCGTCGTTGCCGATTTCGATCACGCACGAAATAAGGTAATGATCGGAGAACCGTTTCTTGTAGTCTCGGATTTCATTGTCGGTTCCATTTTTGGTTTTATGAACCGTTTGGGACGACTTTGCAAACTCGGGTTGCTGGGACGCAACAAAGATTCGATCAAAGGGAGCGCTCGAATAGCCTTGGCCCCAGGCAGCGGTCGTCCCGACATCTTGCGAGTTCAAATCAGTAAAGCCAGCCTCGGCGAGCACTTTGGGAGATCCGTCTTCGGGGGCTAGGAAATTGCTGTCACCTAGGATGACGATGTCATCGTCCTTGAATTGCTCTTTCAGTGAGGGTAAGTTGGCAACGAATGCTTCGACCTCGGCGAGCCGTTGCTTTTCCGTGAATTTTTTGTCGCTTTTGTCAACATCATTGCGATTCGACTTCAGGTGAATTGGGACAAAAACGACATCCGATTTACCGCTGCCGAACGAAAGCTTCACCGCGTTGGCGCCCCGTTCCCAAAACTTGATGCCGTAGGTTTCGTTCTCACCCACAGGCACTCGAAATGGCTCGCCTACCATGGTCGCTTTGCTGGTACACCAAGCAAGCCCCGTATGCTGTCCCCGAACGATAAAATCTTCGGTCCCTTCGGCATAGTTTGCCTTGGGGAACAGAACATATTGCCATGTTTGGTTGTGATTTTCCTTCAGTTGGGCAAAGACCTGATCAAGCGGCTTGCTGCGGAAGGGCTCGCTGTTTTCATCCACGCCGATTTCTTCGAGAGCCAACACATCGACTTTGCATTGGGCAATATAGTCCGACAAATCTTTTGGAGATTGGACAACGTCTTTGCCTGGTTTTCCTCGCTTATCGGCGAACCCAAGCCATTCGATGTTCCAGGCACCAACAACGATTTGTTGGGAGAATGCTTCTTTTGCGGGCATCGTGGCAAGAGCCATGAAAGCGGTTAGAACACAAGCGGATATGTTTTTCACGAGGCGTTGTTTCCAATTTCCTTCGAATTCAAATCGAAATAAGCAAGACTGCCAAAGAATCAGACACGCCGACGAAGAAACCATCAAGGTTACTTTTGTGAGGGAGAAGGAAGTTTTGTGGATTCTTCATCTCCTTGCCTTTCTGCTATAACTTCAGCAGCGTTTCTTGGCTCGGCTCAATCACAGGTAACCCTGGGGCTTGGCCGAGTCACATTCCTTGAAAAAGGGGTGTGCTTCGCGGCTAGCGCCCACGGCTCAAGTCGATCCCATGGATCAAATCGGGCTGTCGCAAAGCCCCGTTCTTGTTTTTGTTGTCACCACGTCAAATTTGCAAAATTCATGACTAAACGTCGAGTCGTAATCATTGGAGCAGGGCCGGGCGGCCTCACATCGGCACTTCAGCTAGCCCACGCGGGGGCTGATGTGACTGTTTTGGAATCTCGGCCGCAAGTTGGAGGCCGCTGTTCCAGCATCTATGCGGACGGGTTTCGATTTGACACAGGCCCAACGTTTTATTTGTACCCCAGAATTTTGAAGGAGATCTTCGCCTCCATCGGACGGGACATTGATCAAGACATTCCGATGAAACGCTTGGATCCTCAATACCGCGTTTCCTTTGGTGCTGGTGGGCATCTGGACTGTACGCATGATTTGGCAGAAATGGACCGTCAGATACAGCAGCTCTCGCCACCTGACGTTGGGGCACTTGGGAGATATCTCGACAAGAATCGAGTCAAGCTGGCCAAGTTTCGGCCAATTCTAGAATCGCCCTTCAACAGCATGCTCGATTTGCTCCGGCCCTCGTTGCTAGCTGCGGCTTCTCATGTTCAGCCTTGGAAAACTCTTGGCCAGGATTTGCAGACCTATTTTAAAGACCCACGGTTGGTCATCGCATTTTCATTTCAAGCAAAATATCTAGGAATGTCACCGTTCCGCTGTCCAAGTTTGTTCTCCATCTTGTCGTTTTTGGAGTACGAATATGGCGTGTATCACCCAATCGGAGGTTGCGGGCAAGTCAGTGAGCGGATGGCCCAGATCGCAACCGAAAAAGGATGCAAGATTCGTACTAGCGAACCTGTCGAGCGATTGGAGTTCAGCGGCAAGCGAGTCACAGCCGTACACACCAACCAAGGCCGATACGAAGCAGATGCAATTATCATCAATGCCGACTTTGCACATGCGATGCAAAAGTTGGTTCCAGACCACCTGCGCAAACGGTGGTCGAACGCCAAAATTGAAAAGAAGCGTTTCTCCTGCTCGACGTTCATGATGTATTTGGGAATCAAAGGCCGATACGATAATCTCAAGCATCACACCATTCACATTTCCAAAGACTACGACCGGAATCTGCGACAAATTGAAGACGAAAAAGTACTTCCTGATGATCCGTCAATTTACGTTCAAAACCCTTGTGTGACCGACGATTCGCTGGCCCCCGATGGGAAAAGCACTCTTTACGTTCTTGTTCCCGTCCCGCAATTGTCACCAAGCACGCCATGGGACGCCCAGCAGACGGCCCAATTTCGTGCATTGACTATGAAGCGACTCGCGGACATCGGACTTGGTGATCTGGAGGAGCGAATCGAGTACGAACAAATTGTTACTCCGGCAAATTGGCGAGACGATTTTTCCGTTTACCGAGGTGCTACTTTCAATCTTGCTCACAACTTGAAGCAGATGCTTCATCTGCGGCCTCATAACAAGTTTGAAGAATTGGACGGGGTCTATCTCGTTGGCGGTGGAACTCACCCTGGTAGCGGGCTACCGGTGATCTACGAATCGACTCGGATTACCTGCAAGCAACTGCTTCCGGACCTTGGACTGTCTGCAAATTTTATTCACGAAGCCCTCTCGGTATAAAGATTGCAAAATCCTTGAACCAAACAGCATATCAGGCATCGGCCTTCGACTTTTCGGCCACAACCATTGACGGCAAAGTTGTTTCCTTGGACATGTACCGAGGTTCAGTGTTGCTTATTGTTAATGTCGCCAGTCATTGCGGATTTACGGGGCAGTATCAACCGCTCCAGCATCTGCACGAGACCTATTGCCAGCAAGGTTTTTTTGTGCTGGGGTTTCCTTGCAATCAGTTTTTGGGGCAAGAACCGGAAAGCGACGCGCAAATCAAGGAATTTTGTTCGCTCCGCTACGATGTTTCGTTTCCGATGTTCTCCAAGATACAGGTCAATGGTAGCGACACGCATCCGCTTTATCGATTTCTCAAGTCGCAGGCAAAAGGGCTGATGGGCAGCGAAGCGATCAAGTGGAACTTCACGAAATTTCTTGTGAATCGTGAAGGCCAAGCAGTGGCGCGTTATTCGCCCACCACATCGCCCCTGAGCCTTTCGAGTGCGATTGAGCAGGAGCTGAAAAAATAGGTTTGAGTGAAGGCCGGCGAGTGACGGCCTAGCAGCTTACCAAAGGTTGGAAATTGCGGTGTACTTCGTAAGGCGTTCAGCGGCTTGATCCCAGGCTGATGAACGCATGGGTTCGTACGTTGCGATGTCGCTCATCGTCCGCATCCAACGACGCCCTTCCGCAATGTTTGCAAACTTTCCAAGGGCTACCATTTGAGAAACGATGTTGCCCAAAGCGGTGGCTTCGACTGGCCCTGCGATGACGGGCCTTTGGCAAGCGTCGGCAGTCATTTGGCAAAGAAGCTGGTTCTGGACTCCTCCACCCACGATGTGAATGGTTTCAAGCCGATACCCTAAAAGTTCTTCAAGCCAATCCAGGCAAATACG
>CAITIF010000219.1 GCA_903892365.1 uncultured Pirellula sp.
GGCAATTCGATTGGACCGGGGATGCCGTAACGGCGCTAGCGATTGTTACGGCCTACGTACTAACGGCCTACGGTAATGGTCTACGGCTATTGCGGCAGGCGAGCCGTTTCCATCTCAGGGAGAGGGCCGGTCAGGGCCTTCATGAACTCGACCAAGTCCTTTTTGTCTTGCGCGGTAAGGTCAAGCTTTTTGATCTTGTCGCTCAAGTTAGGGTTGGGGTGCCCGCCCTTGGCGTACCACTCCACCACTTCCTCCAAAGTCGCTTGGCTTCCATCATGCATGTAGGGGGCCGTCTGAGCGATATTACGAAGAGTAGGAGTCTTGAATGCACCCTTATCTTTCTCTTGCTTCGTTTCGCTGTATCGACCAAGGTCGGGATTTGCTGCCTCCATACCCACACCTAAATTGTGGTAAAGCTCATCGGCAAAGTTAGCACCAACGTGGCAAGCGGAGCAATTCGACTTTTGACTGAAAAACAGATCCCTACCGCGTTTCGCTTCTTCGCTCATAGGGTAACGATCGGAAACAGTCTTCAGCTCGGTAAACTGCTTGTAAAGATCTGGGTCCTCGGTCTTCAGTTCATCTAAGTCCGCAAGTTCTTCAGGGAACGATTCAAGCAAACGTCGGACAGGTTCGTACAAATCGTAGGGGCTTGGACCAGTGACAATCGTGCGCTCGAAGGCTGCGATAGCCTTGCCCGCCAGAGTAATGTCCGGCTTCTTACCAAAGATCTTTTCAAACTGAATCCGATAACCTTCATTGGACCCGATCAACTTCACAACAGCCTCATGGGTGTTTCCCATCTCAATAGGGTTTGCCATCGGTCCGATCGCCTGCGCTTCCAAACTGTCTGCCCGACCGTCCCAGAACTGAGCTTTGCTAAGGATTCGATTGAATGAGACGGGCGAGTTTCGGTTGCCTGTTTGGCCTTTGACCCCAACGCCAAACTGAGTATTTGCGCCGTAACCTGTGGATGGGCTATGGCAGTTTGCACAACTGACCGTTCCGTCGCCGGACAATCTTTTGTCAAAATAGAGTTGCCGCCCCAGTTCAATTTTTGCTCGGGTGAGAGGGTTGTCTTCTGGAATATAAATGGCACTGGCACCTGCCGCGAGGCCCTCCGGAAGTGTCACCGCCAGCTCAACGTGATTCCTGGGGTCAGCCAGAAACTTCTTGATTTCAGCGACCGACAGAGCACCTTTGCCAGAGATACCGCTAGTTAAGCGAGTCTTTCCAAGTTCGACCGTCTCTACGGAATAGACGGACGGGCAGAAGTTTGCAACGAGCCCTAATGCAAGACTTGCTGCGAAAATGACCTTTTTGGAGAGCATATCGATACCTTATTTCAACCTTTTTACGAGAGTTCGTCTGGGTGGGAACCAATTGAGCGGGGACCACTTGGGTGGGGCCAATTGGGTGAGGGGGCAATGCAGCATTATAGATCCCAGACAAGCACCATGTCCAATAGGAACTGAAGGGGCGTCGGGCGTGAATCGACCTGTCTTGGATCCCACCCAAAACCGTCTTAAACCAGCTTCGATAACAGTTCCGAAGTCTTTTTCAACGCGTTGGCAGGAATGGTGTGCGGGCCTGAGAATTCAGCAAGTGAGCCTTGGCAGCCAGCTTTATTGAGGAATTCATGGAGCCATCGCCCGGTCGATATAGGCAGTATCTGATCTTGAGTCCCATGACTTTGAACGAGAGGCAAGTTCAAAGGTTTTTGGGAAACACTGATGAGCCACTGCGATTCGCATATCAATGCCCCGGAGTAAATCAGAAGGCCAACGACCCCTTCCAAGGCACCCTGGACTGCGGTATCGACCGCAAGCATCGCACCCTGCGAAAATCCACCTAGAACAACTTTTGGATGGAGCCATTTTTGTTGAGTGCAGCACTCCGCAACGCATTGGCATAAGGCCTGCCTTGCTGCATCAAGTCCTTCAGGGACCACCGCTCGCATTTCATCGAACGAATTCATCGCGCTCATTTGCATCATTTTCGCCATATTCAAAGGCCACCAAGCCCTTGCATGGTGCATGCCCTGGTCGCTCAGATCAATGGGGGCTTCTGGAAAGAGAAAGGCGGGCTTTTCGCTGCCCTCGGGCAGCCCATTCAGGATCTCTTCGTACAATGAGACAAGATCGGTCCCAGGGGCTCCATAACCATGGCACAAAACGACCAGTACGGACGGGTCCGATTTGGACGGCTTTACTAAGATCGAGTTCAGGCCGCCATAAACCGAACGTTGCATCAGCCAAGCTTCAGGATCAAAACGCATATCAGGAGAACTCTCTTCGTGCCAAGGCAAAATGTTGCTAAGGCGGAACGGGGGACGTGTAGAACCGATTCAGAAGTCGACATCATAGTTTTCGCAAACCATTTGCGTAAGCGTATTGGGTCGTGCCGGAAGTGCTTCGGAAGCGACCTTCTCGATGGCACTTCCTACAAGGTTCATGGACCTAATACGAAAAAGGGCTCGTGATCGCGACCCAATAGGTCGCAAACACGAGCCCTTTCAACCGTGAAAGATGGGCCAAACCTAGTGCGAATAGGTCTGTCGGTTTAAGACCGAGGTTGCTCGGTCGTTCGACGCCACTAAGATCACGGTACCTCCATGTTCAGGGAGCTCCGATGCCGGACATACTCTGCCGACATTCTAAAACTCGGTCCAACCGAGATGCAAACCAAGTCATCCTTGGTTCACGAGAGCACAGTAGAGCAGACGTCGTGCCATTCACCTCGCCTTTTTTATTTCCCGACTCGCCAGACAGAAAAAACCGCAAAAAGCCTTGTTTTTTTGCCAAATTTATTTTTGCACGATTTAGGACTGGTAATCGATCACGACCAAAATTGTAAACTTTGCAATTGCAAGCAAACAAAATTACAAGTGACTTACTTTTTCAAAGAGGCGAATAAAGCGGCTATGTCATCTGCCGATGCCGTCTCGGAGAGGTCCACATCGGACGGCGCGGCGGCGGCCTTAGGTGGAGAGATGGAAGGCAGGGGTGTCTGGACCTGTTCGGAAGACAAGCCGTTCTTTGCCACAGGTTCGCTTTGCGAGACAGCCACAGACGACGCGGGAGGCAAAACAGGCGAGCCGGTCGGAGCCGGAGCCGGCGTCGGTGTTTTAGAAAGCGGTGTTTTGGGCGTCGTCACAATCCCTTGCTTGACGGACGCAAAGAGCGCGGCAATATCATCGGCCGTGGCCAGTTCTGCCTTTTCGCTTTCGCCTAGCCCCTCTGGCTTAAGCTGGGAATCGATCGAAGCGACTGGCTCCAATGCTGGACTCGAATCAGGCGTCTGCGGCTTGGTGACCAAGGGCTGCTGCGCTACAGGTGCTGATACGGGTGGAGCAGGTGGGGTCTGATTCTTGAGTGGTGCCTTGGGCTTGTTCGCTGCAAACAACGCAGCAATATCGTCTGCACTGGCTGTTTGATCAGCGTCGTCGACTTCTACCGGATCAACCGAAGCCCGAACTGCTGGCAGATCCGCTGCTGCAGCTGGAGCAACAGGTGCGGCCGCTTTGACAGCTGCTTTGGGGGTTGAAACTGCGGGCTTGGCACTAGCAAATAAAGCTGCGATATCATCTGCAGAGGCAACGTCCGAGGCGATCGTTTCGACGGGCTTGGGTTCAACGGGAGCGGGTGCAGGCGGAGACACCGGGCTCGGCGTATCCTTTTGTTTGTTGTTGCGTATTTGAGCAAACAAGGCTGCGATTTCATCAGGATCCGCGACTGCGGTGATGTCGTTAGAATTCTCCGCTTCTTCCTGGGTTTGCACCTTAGAGGCCCTATCGTCCGAACCCGGCTCCAGCGTGTTTGTATCGGAGGATGGTTGTACGGTACCGTCTGAGCTGGCCAACGAAGCGGCGTCAACGTTGGATGCACTTTCGGAAGGTGCTTGCTGGGAATCCAAGTATTGCTTGTTGCCCCCCCCCGGAGCCTTCACGCTCGCTTCGCCCTCCGATGGTTCCGTTTCGTTGGAAACGGGCGGCTGATCGGTCCAAGTTTGGTTGGATCTGAAAACAACCCCACACTTGTTGTCGTCCGCGTGCAAGTATCCCTCTTCGAGTAAATCGATAATGGAATCCGTCGATTCGTTTCCTTCGATAGCTGTGACGCTGACAACACAAGCGACCGGCAGGGGGGTACCTTGAAATTCGAAGAAGCTTGCGTTTGCTGCCTCTTCGCGGATGCGTTGCATTGTTTCAAATGCTTTGGACTCGCTCGAAGCAAAACTCAACACCATGAAACGCTCGGACTGGTATCGGGAAACGAACGCTTCGTTTTCTAGGTTTTGCTTTAGGTGGTTCGCAAATGCGCGTATGGCACTCTCGGTGGCCATCGCCCCATGCGTTGCTAAGATTTGAGAATATTCGTTGAGCGTAATCATGGATAAGCAGGATCGCTTGCGATGCACCGAACTAATCGAAGTCCATTCATGAAGCAGGGAATCAAACCCCTGACGATTGGTTAGTTTCGTGAGTCGATCTTGCCATGGCCCCGGGATCTCCGACTGAATTTCACCCTCGATCCCCTGAGAACAAAAAAACGGTTTTGTGGGACCACAGGCGGTACCTTTCCAGTTTTGCACATACAAGCCTCGAAACAAACTCGACTGAAGAAAAGCCAATTTGGCTGGAGTCCAATCCATGAGCTCCTTTTTGGCATTGCTTGCATCTTTCCCCGAAACGCCATTGGGAGTCCAGGCAAATGCTATCAAAAGCAATACGATGATGACCTCAGCACCAAGGCATAGATTTTCGATAGAGATTAGGTCCATGTTTGATTCGTAGTGTTCGGGTTTCGCAGTGATTTCATGAAGTTCGTTGAAAGAAACCAAGGAAAGGTACAACGGCCCCTTCGCCATGCATCTTCAGGAGGCAGCTGCAAAAAGGAATCCGACTTAAAAGGTAAGGATTTTTACGAATTTGAGGATTATCCGTATTTAGATCGTCAGCTTATTGACAACGCATAGCAGACCAGAATACGTTAATCTTATTCCGGCTCTTTTGTCGGTTAGGGGAATCTGAGTGCGAGTTGCAAATGGACGCATCAGGATTGAGACTTGGACATTCCCCGGGGTGGAATAGACAGAGAAATCTCGCTGAAGGAGCGAATCAATGATTGATTCCGGTTTTCAAGATGTGCTTGGGCAGGCCACGAAAATGCTCCACGACAGTCCCTTTGCAGCCTTGCGTGATTTGCGAGTTGAACAAGAAGGGGAACTGGTATTGCTTCGCGGGCGTGTTGATTCGTTCTTTTTGAAGCAGCTGGCTCAAGAGACGATCCGTTCGGCAACGCGAGGAATCGAGATGATTAACCAAGTTCATGTCGATGATTCAAACATCCATTCTTCGCAATGACCCGCGATCCTACGTTTGTTCTTTAAAAAAGCTTTAGCGACTGGGGTGTCGAGGGTATTTCGCTTGAACTATCATTCTTGGGGTGTTCTGTGCCCATTAGTTCTTGCAATTGGTAGTCGCTATTTTGTCACCCTGGTTTAGTTTTCATGCGTTGCGAATAGGCTGTCTAGGGATCACGCTATCTTTATGCTTAAGAACGGTGTGTGCCGATGAGGCTCCCAAATCTTTGACGGTGGCCACTTGGAACTTGGAATGGTTTTTTGATGACTTGAAGTCGAACAACCGGAGCGACGTTGCTAAAGAGCAATCCTCTCCCAGCAAAGAGGAATGGCAATGGAAACTGTACACCACTGCCGCCGCGATCGCCAAGTTTCAGCCTACGATCTTGGCTGTTCAAGAGATTGAAGATCGATCTGTTATGCAAGCCTTAACGAAAGCGCTCAAGGAGAATCACAACTTGCAATATCGCGTCGCATTCATCGACGGCTTTGACTCCGGTACAGAACAGGATGTTGCGATTCTTTACCAATCGGGAATTGTCGAGTATTCGCGGCGCGAGCAAACGCAAGAAATGTTTGACTCGAAACAGTTCTACAATCTTTCAAAGCATTTGTTTGCGCGATTCGAATGGCAAATCAACGGCCGCACGGAATCGCTGGTGATTCTGGTGGTTCATCTGCGGGCCACTGCCGAAGCGGCTGACTTGCGACGCAAGCAATGCAAGCTCGCTCATGCATGGACGAAGGCCGGTATCGAAGCTGGAGAGAATCGAATCATTTTAGGAGACTTTAATTTTGAAGAGCTAGCGGGCGAAGCCAAGGAGGATGGGGATGGAATGTATGACATTCTAGGTAAGCGAACAGCAACGGAAGCGGATGATTTGTATGACCTGCTGGAACAGTTACCGCCGGAAAAGCGAAAGACTCATTTGATATTGGATAAACAGTTCGATCGTATTCTGGTATCCAAGCCGATGCTTGCAAAAACGCCGGGGCCTGGTATTCACTTTCAGTCGATGGAAGTGCTTAGTCAGTACAACATTCGCGGCAACGAGGTGGATCTGGACCATTGGGATTCGCGATACACCAAGGACCGAGCGGAGCGCGATATCAGCGATCACCATCCTGTGATGGCAACGTTCGAGTTTCGAAATTAAGATTATGGCTCCTTCATCGAAGCAAGTAGAGCTAAAAGGTTTATCGTCGAGACCCAACTGGCAGCTTCCAGAGGGTGTTTCGCGCGGTGCGTGGGATTATGTCAATGAACCTTCGATTGCGACGGAGTACGATCGTTTTCATGCGGGCCATCCATTGCTAGATTTGGATCATGAGATCATCACGAATCAGCTTGGAGACCAGCCATTTCGACCAGATGGCTCGCCCAAAATAGCGGTCGATTGTGGATGCGGAACGGGACGGAATCTCCTGCCATTAGCAGCTCAGGGTTGGCGAGTCATTGGTGTCGACTTGAGCAGCGAAATGCTTCGTGCGTTTCGAGCCAAAGCGGAACAATCTTGGCAAGACCGAGTCTCTACCGTTCGAGCAAACATGGCCAACATTGGGTTTCTACAGGACAGCAGTGCGGATGCCGTTCTATGCATGTACAGTTCCATCGGCATGCTTCAAGGTCGATCGAATCGACGCAATTTTCTTGGTCATGCAGCTCGAATATTGCGTGACGACGGCAGTTTTATTGTCCATGTGCACAACCGCGGTTCATGGCTTCGCGATCCAGGAGGCGTACGGCGGACGCTTCGCGATTGGTGGCGATCGAAGCGCGAAGAGGGCTGGGAACTGGGTGATAGCGTGTATACATATCGAGGGCTTCCAACGATGTTCCTCCACATCTATTCGGAGCGTGAACTGCGATCCGATTTATCAGCGAGTGGCTTAGCGCTTCACAAGCTGTATCGATTCAACCGAACATCCAGCCAAGTTTTGAAGGGAAGCTGGTTCAAGCATCTTCGAAGCGGTGGTTTTATTGCCGTGTGTAAACGCAAGACCAAATCAACGGCAGCATCGTAGATTGCGAACAAAGTCAGCATCGCAAAGTCATTGATTTATTCTGCTTAGCCTTGCGAAAAATCCGTGCACCAACTCACCTTTTGCTTTCGCGGGTTAGGTAATGAAAACATGGATGAATCAAAGTACTTGTCTGCCCATGAAAGTCACTAACACAACCCGCTTCTTGCTCCCCTCTCCTATTGGGAGAAGAAATGTCGACTTGCAAAGAACCAAAAAGGTGCCGTTAGGCCAACTTTGGATAACAAGAGTTTCAGTTTAGCTTGACGATAGCCTAAGCTTCGCCGGATTCAAAAGAGATTAGCTTTGCACCACATTCATAACAGTCTTTGCCCAATCGACGGCATCGAACAATCGTCGCCACGGCTCTCCTGCCCATGAATGCAACGGTAACTCGTTCTTCCGGCCAAAGCTGCTCGTGCACAAGCAATCCAATTCCACATTTTGAAACGTCTTTCACCAAAACTCGCATCTCTTTGTCTAAACGCGCAAGCATGGGTGGAGACCAGTCAATGCTAAGGTCTGCCTCGCAGCGGCATCGCAGGCGACTGTGCTTGCGAGTCTCAAAGTGAGTGGTTTCGGTAAAACCACCCTCGAAAAAGAAGTTCGACAAGCTCGGGGGGAGTTGGACTTTTAGTGTCCTGGTCATGTTATCTTCTCCGCTTCCACGAGTCGTATCCAAGCGTCAACAAATGTTGGATCCAGCGAGTTATCGGACTCACGCTGCATAATCGCAATTGCCGAAGTCACGCTTAGCCTTTGCCTTTGTGGACGGTCGGAGGTAACCGCCTCAAAGGTATCCACGACCGAACACAATCGTGCCCATGGATGGATTTCAGACTGTACTAAAGCGGCTGGGTATCCTTTGCCATCCACTCTTTCGTGATGTTGATAGACAATCATCAGCTCTTCGCGAGAGAGCTCAGCAACCGTGCACAACAGCTTGAAGCCTAAGGACGAATGCTTTGCGATTTCCTTCCGCTCAAACTCGTCCAGCTTTCGAGGTTTCTTAACTACGTTCGGATCCAGCTCCAACATACCAACATCATGCAGCAAAACACCTGTTCCAATCTTACATAGATCCGACAGGGGATACCCTAGGCTCTCGGCTAGAAAAATCGCAAAACATGCAGCATTGACCGAATGCGTTGCAAGCTTATCGTCATGACGCAATGTGTCTAGAAGATCCCGTAATGGTGGCTGGTTCCGGTTGATCAAGGAGGCCAAAACGCGGCTGAGGGAACGAGCAACACGTACAAGATTCTCTGGCTTCTTGGTCACAAA
>CAITIF010000220.1 GCA_903892365.1 uncultured Pirellula sp.
ACTGAGTAAATTCTTTGTACCTGATTCAGTAGATCAAGTTGCGTATCGCTATTCAAGCGACGGAACTTCGCGCCGATTGCTTCCGACAAGGGCAGCGATGAACGTGCGAGGGTCTGCAATGACTTCTAGCGGTGACAGACTATGGCTTGTCAATGCGACTGACGAAGTTCAAGTGTTTGAACCAGCGACCGGTACTCTTCTCGGCAACTGGAAGGCCAATGGAGGCGGTGCGAGCGAAGGGATTACCATTTGGGGAACCGATGCCTGGATCGTTTCCCCAAGCACAGATAGAGTCTATCGGTTCCAAGAGGGGGCGAGAACCTTGTCGGGAACCTTGGACGCCTCCTTTTCGTTCCCTCTTGATTCAGCAAACTCACAACCAACGGGTATCGTAACCAACGGGCTGCAGTTTTGGGTGACTGACTCTCTTTCAGATCGAATGTTTGTCTATGGCATGAATGGAGATCCATTGGGCTCATGGCCTCTTGATCCCGCCAACACGAATGCCACAGGCGTCACGCTGAATCCCGCGGGTGGTACGGATTTATGGACCGTCGACAAGGACACGCGAAGGGTCTATACCTACGCTGGAGGCCTTGAATGGCTTTCCTCGAATCAGTCGAAGCCAGCACTTTCAAGTTTCATTCTCAACAGCCAAAACACGGATCCTGAAGATATTGCTGACCCACCACCCCTAGTGGATCCTATGCGTTGGATTGGTACAACCGGCGGAAATTGGAACTCGCCAAGCAACTGGAACCTGAACCGAGTACCAACTATGAACGATGACGTTGTCATCGATATCCCCAACGGTGATTACAACGTGGATATCAACGGCCAGGCTAATGTTCGCAGCCTACATGCAATGGATCCTATCCGAGTACTCTCCGGTGGTACGCTCGATATTGGTTCCACAACGGAACTTTCCGGTTTGAACCTGGAGAGCGGCGGGGTCGTCGAAGGGATCGGCAACATCGTCGTAACTAATGAATTTCTTTGGAGAGGTGGTGCAATACGAGGCAATGGTATCTTCGAACTTGCCACTACAGCAAGCGGAAGTATCGCGGGCAATAGCATCAAGAATCTAAATCGCCATTGGATCAATAACGGCCGCGTAACAATGACCAGCCAATTGGCGCTGGGCCCGAACTCAAGCTTTCAAAACGATTCGTCTGGCGAATTTCGAATTGAAAACGACGTGGATATGGTTTTTGGCGATTTCAATCGTGCTTTGACACCTCGCCCTTTTACCAATTCAGGGATCCTTCGAAAGCCCAACGGTACCGATGAATCATCGCTTCATTTAGCTATTAGCAACACAACAAGCGGAACCGTGATTGTCGATTCTGGTAATCTCCGAGTAAACGCTGGGGTATCCAATGCTGGTTCGGTGACGATTGGTTCTTCGGCTCAATTGACGACCTTTTCGACGCAAACCTCCCCTACAATCGCAACGATCGGATTTCAACAGACAGCCGGTGTAACAACACTTAGCAACGGAACTCTTTCAACTCCTAGCGATCTCGCTCATGGTCTACGAATCTCTGCAGGTATTCTCTCTGGAAACGGTAGTCTCTTAGGCAACGTTCTGAATGCGGGCGAGTTGCGAATCGGAAATCCAATCGGTGCTTTGAGCGTCAGTGGAAGTTATGCGCAATCGTCGAACGGACTGCTTTCGATGGACTGGCTTTCCGACCAGCCTATCCTCGGAAACGATCAACTTCGAGTCACAGGGACCGTTTCAGTTAATGGAAATATCGCGATCAATAGGACTGGTACTCCAGCGAATGCGAACGAGGTGGTTTTCATCGATAACGATGGCATCGAAGGAATAGCGGGAACATTCGCCAACTTTCCTAACAGTTCCGTGGTTTCGCTCAATGGACGAGACTACAAAGTGAACTATGCCGGAAACGGCAGCAACAGCAACGATCTTAGTCTTACTCTCGACGCGCCAATGCTTTCCATTCGAAGCGTTCGTCAGCCCGAATCGCAAACAAATTTTCAGTTTACTGTGTCGCTGAATCGGCCAAGCGCAGACACTGTTACCGTCGAGTACTTTACAAGCAATGATTCTGCAACCGATCCCTTGGACTACGTAAGTCAAACTGGGACACTTGAGTTTTTGCCAGGCCAAATATCGCAAACGATTAACATCGACGTCATCAACGATTCAACGGCCGAACCGACAGAACGGTTTCTTGTGAATCTTCGTCGACCAACCTTTGCGGGAATTACCCAGCCCAATGCAAAAGGTACCATTTTGGATGAGGACAGCGGCCCCATCACGCGCGATAACTTAGGTACGGATTTTTGGCTAACCTTTCCAACAAATCTAGGCGACGCAGGAAGTTCCGCTGGTCCTCAGAGTCTGTTTTTGTTCATAACTTCCCCTCATAATACGAACGGGACAATTTCCATCCCGGGCCTTGGATTCAACCAATCGTTTTCGGTCCAATCGCACATTACAACGACGGTCAGCATTCCAACCGGTGCGGATCCAAGGGGTGCGAACGGACTCATCCAGAATCTTGGTGTTCGTGTTGTGAGCGATCGTGAAGTCGCTGTGTATGGGTTGAATCAAATCTCTCAAACAACGGATGCATACACGGCAATCCCTGTCGACATCCTTGATACGGAATACATTGTGCTAGGTTGGAAGAACACATCCGACAACGTTTTCGCTCGAACGCAGTTCAATGTGGTAGCCACTGAGAACAATACCAGCGTCTCGATTACGCCTGCAGCCACAGTTATCGGGAGACCTGCTGGCGTTCCGTACACGATCAACCTTAATGCGGGGCAAACTTACCAGATTCAGGCAAACGGTATTCCGCTCGACTTATCAGGCACGATTGTTTCATCCAACGAGCCTATCGCCGTTTTCGGAGGTCATTCGTGCGCTAACATCCCCACCGATATACCTCTTTGTGATCACGTCGTCGAGCAGATTCCTCCGACTTCGACATGGGGCACCAACTTCTTTACCGTACCGCTAGCAACCCGAGCTGTCGGCGATACATTTCGAGTCGTTGCATCTCAAGACCAAACTTCAATCAGTATCAATGGGGTGGTCGTTGACATCATTAATAAGGGACAAGTCTTCGAACAACTCTTATCGCAACCTTCGCGAATCAAAACGAACCGACCTGTGTTAGTGGCTCAGTATGCGAACGGGCAGGGGTTTGATAACGCCAATGCCGATCCCTTTATGATGTTGATCCCTCCATCGGAACAATTTTTAGCTGAGTACACCGTTAGTACGCCTGCCGCAAACTTCGCAATCAATTATATGAACGTCGTAATTCCAACGGCTGCCGTCGGAGCTTTGAAAATGGACGGAAATCCCATCGCTGGGAATTTGTTCGTACCCATTCCAAACAGTAGATACTCAGGGGCTCAAATTCCTGTATCTGTCGGTTCGCATAACTTCACCAGCGATGTACCATTCGGGATCTATTCCTACGGCTTTAACGTCTACGATTCGTATGGATATCCAGGCGGAATGGCTCTCGCCAATATTGCCGACGCACGAACGTTGGAACTAAGCCCGAGCCGTTATGAATCACACCCTGGGATCCAGCACGAACTGACCGCTTGGGCATTAGATCAAAATGGATCGCGTTTGGCAGGCGTGCGCATCGACTTCGAAGTATCGGGGACTCATTCCAAACTGGGCTATGCTTTTACCGACAGTGCAGGTATCGCTACCTTTCGATACGCTGGTACGCTTCTCGGAACAGATTTGATCACGGCCTCGATCGGCGATTTAACGCAAACGGCCAAGATGAAATGGATATCGCCTCCTCCTACAATCTCGATCAAGTCTCCTGATAACCTAAGTGTTCACCCAGCTAATGTTCCCCTTCTTATTTCTGGAAACGCAGTTGCCTCTATCCCAGCAGCTCAGATCGTTTCGGTCACCATCGATGGAATCCCCGTCGGCACACTTGATTCAGCGGGGAATTTTTTCGCTCGCGTTGTTCCAAAGCCGGGTCAAACAACCTTCCAGTTTACAGCAATCGACTCCTACGGCGCGACCGCCTCAACCTCAGTAACCCTCAGGGGATTGGATAGCTCGAAGCCATCCGACATGTTCGAAACTCTTTCCGAACTACCTAACCTTCGGCTAACACATGGCATCACTTCATGGAACGAGAAGAAATCTATTCTTTATTCTGAAGTGGAAGTCTCTAACTTAGGTGCCTATCCCGCGAAAGCGCCGATAGTCATCGGTCTCACCAATCTCAGCGACCCTCGTGTTGTCCCAATCGACATTGATGGATACACACCGCAAGGAATTCCCTATTACGATTTAAGCCGCTTTGTTTCTTCGAATAGCCTCGCCCCAAACCAGAAGTCCGATCGAGCGATCGTCGCATTCTACAATCCGGCCAAGTTGCCGTTTACCTTTGACACGGTTCTTATGGCTCAACTGAACCGAGCCCCTCATTTCACCTCCACTCCAATCACATCGGTTGCCTCTGGGAATCCCTATCAGTTTGAAATTCTAGCTACCGATCCAGATGCCGACCCTCTGTCTTATAAGTTGCCGATCGGTCCGAGCGGCATGACCATCGACAACGGATACCTTCGCTGGTCTTCAACCCAACATGATATCGGCAACCATGATATCGTTATCTCCGCCACCGATGGACTAGGTGCCACAGCTCGACTTGCCTTCGTTCTGAGCGTTGTTGCTCCGACGGGGAACCGCTCCCCTGTGTTTAATTCGGTTCCGGTTGTTGTTGCTCGCGTGGGTGAAGACTACGAATATACGTTTTCAGCTACAGACGCCGATGGCGATTCCATTTCGTTTTCTTCCGAAGGCAGTCTTCCCAACGGTGCTTCTATCATCGTAGACAACAGTACATTGGGCGATGCTACAGCCAAGCTAATCTGGAAACCCATCGCTTCCAATGCAGGTGCAAACCTTATCACTCTGGTCGCTTTGGATGGCAAACCTCATAGTCGCGCGTTGCAGTCCTTTCAGCTACAGGTCTTACCAGAACTAGGTAACCGTGCGCCCGAATTTACATCTACGCCCATCACTCAGACCTTACCTGAACTCCCTTATCAGTACACCGCCGTAGCAATTGATCCAGATAGAGATCCGCTTGTCTTTCAGCTCATATCACCGCCCAATGGAATGACAGTTCAGGCTTCCACAGGTCAAGTCTCCTGGAATCCAACCGCCGCTCAGATAGGTGCTCATTCCGTCTCTATCGAAGTGTCCGATGGCAAAGGTTGGCGCACAACCCAATCTTTCTCCTTACAAGTTTTTAACTCCGCTCCGGGGACTCTTGCTGGTTCTGTGTTCTTCGATGTGGATGGCGATGGTGTTCGAAACAGTAACGAACCTCCTCAAACCAATTGGACCGTGTATCTCGATGCGAACCAAAATAATCGGCTCGACGCAGGAGAAAAATCGACCTTGTCCAATTCGAACGGTGACTACCGCTTAACAAACATCACCCCCGGCTCTTACTCTCTTGCAATCGTGATGCAATCGGGCTGGGCACCCACCCTTCCTGTAAGCCAACGTTATCAAGGTTCAATTCTTGCAAATCAAACGATTAACAACTTGATCTTCGGCAACACGACACGTGGCTCCAACAACAATCCCCCTGACTTTACGTCCAGTCCCATTGCCTCCGCGATCCAAGGTAAGCGTTATCGCTATACTCCCACCGCAATCGATGCCGACGGCGACTCGCTGACCTTCTCGCTCGACTTCGCGCCCACAGGCATGGTGATCGATCCAAACTCAGGTACCCTATCTTGGTTCGTCGATACCACCATCTCGGAATCTCGGGTGACTATCCGAGTCGATGACGGTCAAGGTGGCAGCGATCTTCAGTCGTTCACCCTGACGATCCAGCCCAACCAATCCCCCGAGTTTACTTCGGAGCCTGAACTTAAATCGACCGTTGGTTCACCCTACTCCTACGACGCTCAAGCGTTCGATCAAGACGATCCCTCTGATTCCCTTCGATTCAAGCTAGACACAGAATCGCTCGGTCGCGGGATGACGCTCAATACTTCAACAGGCCTAATCCATTGGTCGAACCCTGTTCTGGGACTCTACCCGATCGCAATTACCGTAACGGATCCCTACGGTGCGGAATCGATTCAACGTTACGAACTTGCCGTAAATGCTTCCAACGTGAATCGACCACCTCTAATTCTGTCGAATCCTTCCGGCCAAATCGAACGAGGCAAAACCTTTGTCCATTCGATCAACGCTTTTGATCCCGACAATGACCCCATCGGTTTCGGCATCATCGGCCCACCAACTGGAATGATTCTGGATGCATCGGGTACGCTGCGTTGGACTCCATCACTTGCTCAACTAGGCACAGCCGTTTTCACGTTGGCTGCTAGCGATGGATCGTTAGTCCATACACGAAACGTAACAATTACAGTTGCGAATCATCCCTCCAACGATGCCCCCCAGTTTACGTCGCAACCACCTACGGGCGGCTTGGTCGAGAAATCTTACTTCTATGATGCCAATGCATTCGATCCTGAAGGGGATACCCTGCGATTTGAGCTGCTCAGCTCGCCAGAAGGCATGACCATCGACGCCCGATCCGGAATCGTCGATTGGAAACCCAATGCAAACCAAGCTGGCTTCCATCCTATCCGGCTCCGTGTTTCCGATATGCGAGGCGGCTCTGCCACTCAATCAGCAACCATCGACGTGGGGCTCGTCAATCGGCCGCCAGTGATCTCGTCGTCGCCCGTCACGTCCTCTCCTATCAACAAACCCTACCACTATCCCGTCCGAGTCTCTGATGCCGATGGCGATGCCGTTCGCTTCCGGCTTGGAAACCAAACCACCGCAGTTGGGATCGATTTGGAAATCGATTCCAATACCGGCCTGCTCTCGTGGACTCCCAAGTCGCTTGGTACTTACACCCTGGAAGTCATCGC
>CAITIF010000221.1 GCA_903892365.1 uncultured Pirellula sp.
AAGCTGTCAAGTAAACCCGGGCCTCGCTTGACGCGAAAACGCCGATGAACAGCTGGTCGATTGTAGTTCGCGTCAACAAGAAGGACATTGCCCATGCCGTTCAAGGCCGCTTGGGCAGCGAGTCGAGCCGCGATGGTTGTCGCGCCGCAGCCAGAGTCACAGCTCGCAATTCCAACGCAAAGGCTACCCAAATCTCGGTCGTTCTGAAACGATTGAAGCTTCATCAGAACCGAATCGATCAGCCCTGCTTCCATGGATTCATTAACTTCTTTGGAGACCTTCGGCAAAGTTTCTTCAACGGTCGATTGCATGGCGGTGGGTTCTATCGTGAAAGATTGGATCGTGCGAGGTATCGAGAGGTTGGAATCGTTGCCAAGAGAGGAACTCCCACTTTGTTTTTCACCGCTTGCGTGGTGGTGATGCGGTCGTCCAGCTTAGCTGCTGCCAAACCAATTCCTAAGCGTCCGAAAAGCAGAGTCATGATCCCAAACAGAGCTACCAACTGCTTCGATGGTTTGATAGGGCGTTCTTGCAAGGTTGCTTCTTGTGCGACGCTGACGCTGGAGATCTTGACCTTCTCAAGCTCCCGATTCATTCGAGCTTGCTCTAGGCTTTCCGAGTACGCGATGTACTTCTTCTCACTGAGCGTAGCTTTTCTTTCGAGATCCGTGATCTCGATTTCAAACGCGTTGATTTCGCGTATTTGATTCAGAATGTCCTTATCTTGGTCACGAAGAATTTCCAGTTTTTTCGTCAAGCCATTCTCGGATGTTTCCGATTTGATATAGTCGATCGTCAGGTCGCGATGCACTGGGTTGATATCGTTGGTGGTTTCGGGACGGTTGGTGGATTGCTGGAGATACTGCTTCTCTGCTTGCTCCAATTGCGATCGGATCGCAACCATTTTTGGATGCTCGGGTGCATACTTTGTTTTGAACTCCATCTCCTGCAATTGCAGAGCATACAGTTGCGTCGACTTTTGTTCGGTGGCAACATTGGGTTTGTCGACCTCGGAGCTTGAAATCCTTTCAGGCATTGAAGCAAGTTCGTTCTTCAGCTTTTTAATCCTGGCTTGAGTTTCAATCAAAGATCGTTCTGTCTCCGAGAAGCTCTGGGCAATTTCCCTTGCTCTTGCTTCTAAGCTTTCGCGATGGCCTTGGATAGATGCCAGGCCCATTCGATTCTTGGCTTCACGAAGTGCCGAGTTCGTCAACTGCAGTTCATTTGCTAAACGTTCTTGTTGTTTATCGAAGAATGATTGCGACCCTTCCGTGCTATGAAGCCGTGCATTCTCTTCTTTGTAGGTAGTGATGAAAGCGTCTACAACAGCCTGTGCCAACGTTGGCGAGTCCGCTTCGTATTCGATGACGATCACCTCCGACTTACGCTCCGCATCGATCTTCAAGCTCTTGGCGACAAGGATGGTCGCTCGTTCGAAATCGGACAAAGGATCAATCTGGCTCAAGGTGCGTGAAAATCGTCCAAGGATTTCCCTTGCGAAGAGAATCACGCTGTCTGATGATTCCTTTACGGTTTGAACGACTCCGGGGGTTGCATCTCCTGCTTCTGCTTCATCCTTCTCCGATTTGTCGGGTGCGACTTCTCCGAGAACAACTTGTGGAGTCAGCTTTTCCACGACTTTGGAAATCATGCCTCCGCCTCGAAGCACTTCCATGGCTGTTACGATTTCGTCTTCTCGACTGGAGTTCATGACCCCAACCATTTGGCCAGTGGTCGCGGTAGGGTCAATTGCAACCGATTCCCGTCCCAACTGCAGGAACAGCCTTGCTTCCGAGCGGTAGGTTCTTGGCCAGAATAGAATTACGGCAATGCAAAACGCGGTGGTCGCTATCTGGAAAAGAAGTATCTTCCATTTAGCTCTCCAGATCTTGCCCACGATTTCAAGCAGATCCAGCTTGGAAGTGTTGTCTTGACTCATGCGAAGCTTCTTTTTGCTGTCGAACGATGGTATATAGGAA
>CAITIF010000222.1 GCA_903892365.1 uncultured Pirellula sp.
GCCCTGTTCGCTGATTCGGATCGAGTCCTCTAAGGCGAACATGCCAATATCGTTTTCTTCTTCCCACTGTTGCTCATCGTCCATGGGGGCATCCGCTACTGGCAATGATGCAATTCGATCCATGACACGATTGACCGCCCAGACACCTGCGCATTCGGAGTCGAAACAATCGACGATGCCACGAAGCGAACCACTTTGAACGTAGAACTTAGCCATGTACCGCTTTTCCTTTGGGGCCTGCTGGTGATCAAAATGCACCAACCACTTGCGTCTGCCTGATATCGTGTCGGCGAGTGGTCGTTGCTGAGTTAATCAATTCATCGCACACATGCTTGACACGACCGGTCATGCCAGCCTTTTTTTTTACGCTCCAACACAATTTTGGAAGAAATCCTCAGTTAGACAGCTGGGAAAATGGTCATTTCATTGTGAACGGATGCTGAATCGCCGTATACTGGAAGTATCCGTTTTTGGTGGCATCGCAGGAGGGTTTAGAAAATACCATGAGTGAAATACGATCGAATCAAAGCATTGCGATTCCAGAGGGGTTGCAGCGTCAACTTGGGGCGTTTCAAAAACGCGTTTGGTCGATCAAAATGCTCGAGTCGTTTGCGATCGCGATCTTTGCAGTATTCTTCGGGTTCTTTGCGGTGTTTGTGCTGGATCGCCTCTTCGATTCGCCCGCCTTGGTTCGCGCAGCGGTCTTGCTAGCATCGACCCTGGGGGTCGCGACCATTCCCTTGTGGTTTCAGCGGTGGGTTCTCAGTGTGAGATCTTCGGAATCGATAGCAAAACTCTTAGGCCAGAAAATGCCCGCAGTCGGAGATTCGCTGCTGGGTGCAATTGAATTGTCTAGTAGCACTTCGGAACAAATGCGATCCCCAGCTCTTTGCCGCGCCGCACTGGAGCAAGTTGCCGCAGAATCTTCCAAAAAGGATTTGTTGGCTGCGACACCTCAGTCCTTCCATCGCGGCTTCTCTGTGGTCGCTGCAACCGGAGTTGCCATTGCTGTTTCGCTCGGCATGATTTTTCCCGCGGCGGCTAAGAATGCGTGGGCTCGCTTCTCGTCCCCTTTATCCAAGATTGAAAGATATACGTTTGCCGCCCTCGATGGTGTTCCGAGCAAGGTGATTGTGCCTCATGGCGAATCTTTCCCAATCGCAATCAAGCTCGCACCCAACTCAGAATGGAACCCATCGACGGCTTCTGCTTCGATTGGGACGCAAACCAAGCTGGAGAGTCCTCTGGCCGACCAAGTTTATGCGTTTGATATTCCACCGCAGATCAGTGAGGGAAAGCTAGACCTTCAAGTTGGTGATGCGACCCCAAGTATCGTGATTGAGCCTAAGCTGCGTCCTGAACTGGAGGCATTGATCGGCACCGTGCTACTTCCTGCCTACTTAGGTCGTACTGAAGGCACGGAAAAAGATGTGCGAGGCGGTGGTATCACCATGGTGCGAGGATCCAAGCTCGTTTTGAAAGGGGATGCATCCAGCCAATTGGAGGACGCTTTTCTGAATGAAACCAAAGCGTTGGTTTCAAAGGATTCCTTTCAAGTGGAATGTGGAGCGTTCGATTTATCGACGGCTCTAAATTTGAAATGGACGGATGTCTTTGGGCTGCAAGCAAAGGTTCCATTTGTTTTGAATGTCAATGTTCGCGAGGACGAGCCACCGTCGGTTTATTGCGACGGCTTGCCCCGTTCTCGAGTGCTTTTGGACTCGGAACAGCTTCCCTTCACGGTTCGGTCGCTCGATGATTTTGGAGTGAAGCATATTGGGATGGAGTGGAAGACGGCCGAGGGCTTCGAGACAGCGACCCCTGTTTCTGGAGAAATGATGCTAGCCGCCGGCAATCCGAACGCGGAGTCGCTGGATGGTCTGGCCACATTCCAAGCGACCACGCTGAAGATACCTTCGCAACCAATCGAGGTTCGCTTGTTCGCAGAAGACTATTTGCCCGATCGAGGACGTGTTTATTCGTCGCCTCATTTGCTGTACGTGTTGAATCCTGATGATCACGCTGCGTGGATTTTGGAGCAAATCAATAAGTGGCAACGTGAAGCGTTGGAAGTAAGAGACCGCGAATTGCAATTGTTGGCTGGAAACAAAAAGATCCGCGACATGTCCGAGGAGGAGTTGAATCAAGAAGACACTCGTCGAAAGATTGAGCAACAAGCGTCTGCGGAACAAGCCAACGGGCGGCGACTGAACAACTTGACCAGCAAGGGGGAGGAACTTCTTCGGCAAGCTGCTCGTAACCAAGAGATTGGCGTGGGGCATCTGGAGAAATGGGCAGAAATGCAACAGGTGTTAAAGGATATCGCCTCGAATCGAATGCCATCGGTCGCCGATTTGCTCAAACAAGCCAAGGATGAGAAAAAGTTGGTCAAAGCCTCGGCTGCTTCGCCGAGCCAGCAAAACCCTGCCGCGGGCGTGAATCGCGATCCATCGCAAGCGACCGCTGGATCCGAACCCAACAACGAGCCCAAGCCGGAAACGCCGCCCGTTCCAACCATTTCGGATCAAGAGTCCTCGCAACAACCCGCAATTGCTGCCGACGGAAAGCCTCAGCAAGAAGGTAAAAGCCCCTCTGCTGCCTTGCGATTGCCGTCAACCACCGTGATGGGCAAGCCGCAATCGCCTAGCGATCAGGCTACTCCTCCAGAAGAAAACAAAGTGGAAGAAGCCGTTCGAAAGCAGGAAGATCTGCTGGCGGAATTCGATAAGATTGCAGAGGAAATGAACAAGCTGATGGCCAATCTGGAAGGTAGTACGCTTGTGAAGCGTTTGAAGGCTGCTTCCAGAGAACAAATTCAAATCGCTGATGCAACTTCGCTCGAAGTGGAACAAGCGTTCGGCTCAAAACTATTGAGGCTAAAAAGCGAGCAACAAAACCGTATTGCTGAACTCAAGGGACGTGAGGAAAAAGCACTCGATACCGTGAGCGTGATTCTTGATGATCTCGAAGCGTTTCATGAACGCAGACCCATGGTCAAATTCCAAAGTGTGTTGGATGAGATGCGAACCGTCGACGTGCTGGGAGGCATTCGCACTCTTTCAGAACGTATTGCAGTCGCTCAGGGGATCGCCATCTCCGAAGCCGAGTATTGGTCGGATACCTTAGACCGCTGGGCGGAAGACTTGGTGGACCCTGCTTGCAAAGGGGAATGCAAGGGAGGCAAAAACAAGAGCTCGCTTCCTCCGTCGATCATTTTAGAAGTGATGCAAATATTGGAAGCGGAAATGAACTTGCGAGATCGTACACGGGTTGCCGAGCAAGCGAAGACGGCCTCGGAGCCTGAGCAATACACGAAGATGGCAAATGAGCTTGCGGAATCGCAAATGGTATTGGAGGAACGCATTGCGATTGTTCGAACCAAGATTATCGCCTTGCCCGATGCTCAAGCTGAATTCATCAAGGAGATCGAGCTTATGCAAGAAGTGGACCTTGCTATGTTGGATGCGGCTGAAATTCTGAAGCGTCCCGACACGGGGAAACTTGCCATCGCAGCTCAAACCGAAGTGATTGAACTGCTGTTGAAGAGCAAGCGCATCAACCCCAAGGGTGGAGGAGGCGGAGGAGCTTCTCCGGGCGGTGGTTCGGGCGGCGGAGATACGCAAGACGCTGCTATCGCATTATTGGGGCCAGGCATCAATGAAAAGGAAAATCGAGAGGATCACGGGGTCCAGCAATCCACAGGAACATCTGGTTCTAGTTTTCCGGAAGAATACCGTCAGGGCTTGGATCAATACTTCGAAAAGCTAGAACGCAAGGCGTTGCCATGATCGTCCCATGTGACTTGTTGCATGGGCGCCTTTGGTGCTCGCTTGTGAGTCTGCCTCTTTTCTTTCTTGCGGGGCAAGATTTCTTATTGGGGCAGCCGCCCAAGGAAGAAGCTGTTCCTCCCATTCCCGCTCCTCGTGTTTTGCTGGAATTGGCCGAGGATGTGACGGTCCTTGAAGACGTTGCGCATGCTGATCCCAATGTGCTAAACCAGGACAAGCTCAAGGTTAGCTTATTGAATTTGATGCGTGGGTTGATTCAAAACGAGCTGAATGTTGTCGATGCGGTTTGCAAATTAACGACTGAGCAAAAGCAAATGGTGGTTGATCTTGCTGAGCGTGATTGGCGGGCTAAGTCCAGTGCATCCATTTCCAAATGTACTCAGCAGCAAATGTTTGGCATTGTAGATCTCGATACCTTGGCCGAACGGCTTGTGAAAGGCTGGCTTGAATCCAACGCTCCGCCGGAACAACTCGCGGAGTATGAAAAAGAGCTCGTATCGCGAATGCAGTATCGAAAGCAAGCGCTTATTAGCAGAGTCTTAGATGCTCTTGAACCCAAGCTTCAGCTAACTTCTTCTCAAATGCAACGCATTGAAGAAGTTTTGAACCGAGAATGGCGAGATCGGTGGTACCGGTCGATGGAAGCAACATTTACGAATACTGCGTTGCACCCTGAGATAAGACTTCGATGGATTGAGTCGATTCTGACCGATTCACAGCAAGCTGCATTAGCCTCGCGAGAGAACCAAGCGATGTTCTCTTCCTTCCGTGTTTCGGCGGATTCGCCCAGCATCACGTTGGAGACACGATTGACGATCGGGTCGGTAGCGAGCTCGGAGGCTATCGAGATCGGTGCAAAGGTCGAGGGCGAACAGGATGGTCGAGCAAGAATTCGAGACGCTCTGCAATTGGCTGATCCGGTGGAGGATTTCTTGAATGTACCGAAGTAATCGGAACGAAGTTGAGGAGCACGACGCAAACGAATCGGTAGTGCAAACTAGGGACTCGATGCCGAGCGTCTTGGTGTTCCAATGCATGATGGTTGTGATGACTGCTACCGTTTCTCTGTTCCCGTCCATTGCAGTGGCCCAGCGAGCTGCCAAGCAAATCAATGTCATTGAATTCGAAGATGTCGAACGAGAGGACGATCCTGACGGCGAAGAAATGTGGGCTCAAGGTGCCTTCCCCCGAATGAATCGGCAGATGTTGCGGGAATCACTGTTCGGTGCATTAGGTGGTTCCGAAAATGCTTTTCAAAAAATGAAGCGAGAGAGTATTCGTCGTGAGTTAGATCGGATCGAGCAGATTTGTGGGTTGTTGGAAGAGCAGAAACTGAAGGTCGAAAATGCAATCGAGATCGACATACAACAGATCCATGCCAAAATCGAAACTCTCTTGAGCGAGTTCGATTCGAAAATGACGATCGAGCAGTTTCAGCAAATACAGCAGAATGTGTATGGCTATGCCAATCAAATCAATTCACCAGGAGGTGATCCCAATGAGATTTGGCGAAAAGTACTACGGTCGATGTTGACGGCGGAACAAACAGACAAGCTGGCACAGGATAAGGTTTTGGTGGAAGCGAATCGGCATCGCTCTCGAAGATTGCAGATACTATTGCAGTTTCAGCGGAAGCTGGGCCTTGTTGAAACGCAGCGGGCCTCGGTGCTCCAGTGGCTGATTACTCAAGAATCGCTTGATGATCCATTTTGGAAATGGTGTGAAAGGCTCTTGGGTGCGGCAGATGTCTGCGGACTTCAACCGGGGCAGATAGAAGTGCTGCGGAGTGTTCCTAAGAACGAGATCGGTGATCTCGGCAATATACAAAGATTGAATCGAGTCAAAATGAATGTTTTGCCTGCTGAAAGACTGGGGCGATAGGTAAATGGTCTTAATATCAAATAAGATGAATCGACTGGTCGTGATGGCCGCGATCGCAATTTGGGTGCACTGCTCCTTGGTATTGGCCCAAGTTGGCTTGGATGGTTCGGCCGTTCAAGGGCAAAACGTACCTCGCGAAGTTCGCGAGATCTACGAGCGAGGGCTTCAGTGGTTGGAGAACAATCAGGATGACAAGGGTGGATGGACGAAAACGGGTGGAATGTCAGGTGGAGGTGTCTCCGGACTTTCGCTGATGGCATTCCTGGCCTCTGGCGAAGATCCCAACTACGGAAAGTACTCCGAACCGATTCGCAAGTCGGTGCAGTCGATCATTCGGGAACAGAGCCCCACAACGGGTTACCTGGGCGACAGTATGTACCAACATGGCTTTGCAACTCTTGCGTTAGCAGAGGCCTACGGTGCGCTTGATGAACGAAACTTGTGGCAAGGCTCCAGTGATAGTCAGCGGCAGCGTTCGATCGGACAAGCCCTTGAGTTGGCCGTGCGAACTTCTGTGACCAGTCAGGATAAGAATACGTTTGGTGCATGGCGATACTCACCCAATGCCAGCGATGCGGATACGTCGGTTGCGGGAGCCGTGCTGATGTCCCTGTTGGCAGCCAGGAACGCTGGAATTGAGGTTCCGGATAAAAACATCGATCGCGCTATCAAGTACTTTACTAGCATGACTTCAAGCAGTGGTCAGGTGGCTTATGCCGGTGGGATGGGGGGCTTCGACAATTCGCCCGCCCGAGTCGCGATCGCCACGCTGGTGTATTCGATCTCGGGACGCCGTGATCTCAAGGAGTTTAAGGCGACGTCCAATTTCTTGAAGTCAACAGATTCCAATGAAGTCAGCGATCACTATGGTGAGTACACTGCATACTACAAAGCCCAGGCTCTTTTCCAAGCGGATATCGGAGCATGGGAAAAGTGGAACAAAAACCTGATCCAAGACCTGAAGAAGAAACAAAAATCGGATGGTCATTTCGAGGGCAATTTTGGCCCTGCGGTTGCCACTTCCATGAACCTTTTGGCTCTAGCTTTGAACTTTCGATTCCTGCCGATCTACGAGCGATAATGATCCCCAAGTTTGATTTATTCTTGTTGTCCTCAACAAAACGGTTAGGCACTTTCTCCAGAAAGCAACCGAGCCGTATTGGTTTGCTTTTGCTTGTTTTGATGAGCATGTGCGCACATGCGCGTGAAAACAATCCGGAAGATGCTGGAGAAGGCTCTTCGATCAATACCAAGTTGGGCTCGCTGTTGCTGGCCAATGGAGATGTATATCGAGGGGAGATTGCGTTAGGGAAAGATGTTAGCGGCAAGCTGGTTTGGAAATGCCCTGCATTCATGGGTGATTTGGTCTTTCCTTGGTCAGCGGTAGAGCGAGTGTCGCAGCCTGCTTCGCCAAGCGAAACCCAATTGGCAAACACCGACGCTCAAGGGATCGCGAATCAAGAATTCGTGTTCGAGCTTCACAATGGAGAAACGTTCTCTGGGCAATGGTCCGATTTGACCGCCGATCACGTGGCGGTACGGAGCCCGTGGGCTGGCGTCCAGCAATTGCCTCGCTCGGATCTTCGAAGCATTTTAAGAGCCATTCCGGCGTCCGCTTCCGACACGGGGATTTTGCAACCCGACAAGTGGAAGCAGATGGTGCCAGCCATCAAACCGAACGGACGAAGCAAGTGGTTTTCTCGTTCGGGGGCCATGGAAACAGAAACGGCTGGAACCGCAATATCGCAACCCGTATTCCTACCGGATCTGGCAGCGATCGATCTCGATGTTACGTGGGAACAGGCGGCTCCAAACTGGATGTTGACGGTG
Organism: uncultured Pirellula sp.; assembly: GCA_903892365.1. Lineage (GTDB taxonomy): Bacteria > Planctomycetota > Planctomycetia > Pirellulales > Pirellulaceae > JBKCUI01. Next base: position 7,500 of record CAITIF010000222.1, read on the forward strand.
GGCGAACCAAGGCGGTTAGAACTGCATTTTCGAAAACTTGAAACTCGAAATATGATCTCGATCACCATGTTGGTAGATGACGAGACTTCGGCAGACATCGCGACATCCTTGATTTCTAGCGAAGGCGTATCGAGCATCTCGCTGCGCATCCTTTGTGATTCGAATCGCGGACGATTTGTTTTGCTAAAAGGTGGGACCGCGATCGCTCAAATCAAGATGGCTAAGGCTGTGCGGCTCAATGGAAACCGTAGCTTGACGTTCACCAACATCGGCTCCGGGCGACTGTCGCTTCGTGAACTAAAGGTTTACACGTCTATATTTTCTGCTCCTTCGATTCCGGATCCAAAGAATAAAGATCCAGAAGACAACCAGATTCGTTCGGTCGAGACGCTTTTGAAAACCGGCGAAACCTATTTGGGTGTACCAACGGGATTTGATCGTTCCAATGGAACGTTTGGATTCGAGCAAACATCCATCGACTTGGGACGTGTTGCAGTGGATCAAGTATCGCGCATCGAATTTCCGTCACGCCAAGAATCAGATTCACCCAACCCATCGAATCCACCGATCGATCCTCTGTACCAACTGGATCTGCGCTCGGGAGCTCGCTATTCGGGGCAGTCGATTCAGATGATGGGAGGCAACATCGCGTTGGAATTGGTTCAAGCGAAAGTTCGAGTCAGTATTCCAGTTTCGGAAATCGTTTCGATTGGCATCAACGGAAATCGCGTTAAGCCGGACGCGAGCGCTGTATCTGAGAACGCTGTATCTGAGAACGCTGTATCTGAGAACGCTGTATCTGCGAACGCTGTATCTGCGAACGCTACACCTGCGAACGCTGAACCGGCGAATCCCTCTCCGTTTGAAGCCTCCCCTATGAAGCTCTCAAGTCCTTGGGGAACAAGCTTGGGCCGGATCGATAAGGTCGATGTTGTGCCGGCCAACGCAGGGAACGAACCAAGAAAGTCGCTGTTTTGGAAACCATTGCTTGCAGAAGGTTCTTGCGCGTTGGCTAGCAGCTTGTCTGGGACTATTGACCCGGTGGCTGCAAGTGCCGGCCCTGCCAAGCCCGCTCGGTCTGCCTATGGCCAGATAAGCAAAACCCAGAAAGAGCCGGTTGAGGGGCGGTCTCTTCGGGCAGACGAGCCATCCCTGTTTCTCACCAATGGGGATTGTTTTCCAGCAATCATCAAGTCTTTAGACGAAATGCAAACAGTCTTTCATTCGACCATGTTTGAAGGGACGAAAATCAACAATGAGCTCATTCGAGGCATTCGAGTGCTGGCTCATGCTGGAATGGAGCAATTGGATAGTGGTGCACAAAAGAAATTGCTGACGTTGCCTCGCATGCAACGCAGCAATCCTCCGACGCATTTGATTGTTGCACGCCAGGGGGATGCCATTCGTGGAAGACTGAAAAGCATCAACGATGACTTTGCAGTACTGGAGGTGCGAGGTTCGGACAGATCCATCATGATGAAGACGATCGCCGAGATTATTTGGCTGATCGAAGCACCGGAGGTGGTTCCGTTGACGGGGCAAAATCCAGAGTCATCCACCAGCGAAACAGAAAAGAGCGAAACTGAAACGAGTCGAGCTGAATCGAGTGAACCCCAGAAGAGAGAAGCGGCAATCTCGAATGCGAGTGAGGCATTGGAAGAGCTCCAGTGTCAGGCGTTGTTTGATACGGGGGCGCGTATTAGCATGGTTCCATCATCGATCAGCGATAACATTCTATCGGGTATGCATCCGCAGTTAGGTGCATGTCAAATTGACCTAGCTTCGGTAAATCGACTTGTTCTAGGAGATGCGATCGCGGCTGAGGCGACCAAGAGCCGATTCGGAAAGTGGAAGCTAGAGAATGCTCCCGATCCCAAGTTCGTAAACGATCTGGATGATCCCGACGCACAGTCCAAGGGTGGAAGCGGCAACGGTATGAGTCCGCAATTGGAAGGCTTGGTGGGGGCGATAGCTCCCGCTTTTGAATTGCCTCTTTTGGAAGGTGATCGTATTCGATTGGAGGACTTGCGAGGGAAGATTGTGGTGCTCGACTTTTGGGCAACTTGGTGTGGCCCTTGCATTGCTTCCCTTCCGAAACTGAACGAGATTGCTCAGGAGTATCGGGGTGCTAACGTCCAGCTGATTGCTGTCAATATTGAACAGAAGCCGTCGGAGATTAAGTCCATGCTGGGCAAGTTGGAAATCAAGCCAACCGTTGCGCTCGATTCCGATGGAGCGGTTGCTAGGGCATACTTTGCGGAAGCGATTCCGCAGACGGTCATTATTGATGCCAACGGTAAGATCGTGAAAATCGTGGTAGGCGGGGGCGAAGATGCGGAGAAACAAATCCGATCGACGTTAGATTCACTGATCCAAGTAAAGTACTGATGCGATCAAACCTGTTCCAGGTACTTTTTGATCTCGTGGGTGACCGAGAGCCAGTCGCCGATTTTCTCTTGGCGGAACAGACTTAGCGTTGGGTACCAAGGGCTATCGATTCGATGTTGCAGCCATCGCCAGTCGGGCGTGAATCCCAGCATGACACACGTTGGCATGCCCAGAGCACCCGCAAGGTGAGCCATCGATGTGTCGCTTGTCACCACGTAATCCAAGTGATGGATAATGGCTGCGGTGTCCATGAAGGCTCCGCTGCTTTTGTCGATATCATTGGGGAGACAAGCTATTGGTTTGGTGCCCGCCCAGGTCTTCAATTGCTCGGTTCCGTGACCTTGCTGAAGAGAAATCAATTGCACGCCTTCGATGTCGGCGAGCGGCGCTAGGGCAGAAAGTGGAACGGATCGGAACATGTCCGCTTGATGATCCGGATTTCCTTGCCAGACGATGCCGATTCGGCGATTGGAAGGTGGCAATGACTTTGCAAAAACATTTCCCCAATAATCGATCAGACGGTCCGGGACTTGGATGTACGGCACTTCTTTCGGCATATTGGTGTCGTTGATCTTTAGAACTTTTGCGACGTCCAACAAGGAACAGTGGTAGTCGAACGTTTGATCGAGAGGCAGCGAATTGGGTACGAGTTGATTGATACCCTTGCAACCTTGCAGTAGAGCGAGGAGGGCAGGTTGGATATGAACAATAGTCGTGGCGCCAAGATCTTGGAGCGACTTGGCGAATCGGATGAAGTGAATTGTGTCTCCAAGCCCTTGTTCACAGTAGAGAAGAACTTTTTTTCCTTCCAAAGGTTGCCCGGTCCACTTCGGTTTGGAGTAATTATGTTGGATGGCTTCAAGGC
>CAITIF010000223.1 GCA_903892365.1 uncultured Pirellula sp.
CATCGTCTCGCGTCTGACGATTCCCATGAAGTTTTCAGACGGCCAACATGCAGAAGTGGGGATTCAAGGATACACGGGACGCTATGTCGTACTTGGCTCCAATATCCGACCGCTCGGAGCAGGCGGAGCTGCCATTCCGATTGGCACCCTAGATCGCGGAAATCGACGCGGTATACAAGATGAGCGAATTGCATGGACCGCCGTTTGGTACCCGCAACCGCTAGGCTTTCAGACCGAATGGACAGTCGGTCGTGGACCAGCCTTAAACGCAGCTCAGACGGAGATCGAGGAGCGAGCACTTTACGGTGGTTATGCAATGACCATGTATCAGATCAAAACCGAATGCCATGGTATATGGATCCCTTTCCTGCGATGGAATTACTTTAAGGGCGGTTACAAATCGGAGCGCAATGCACCGATGAGTTTGGTTGACGAGTGGGAAACCGGCTTCGAATGGCAGATCAACAAGCAGATGGAACTCACGACCATGTGCACCATCACCGATCGAACCAATACCACTGCTTTCAACCAAGCGGGCGTCACTTCCTACCAACAGTTTGAAGGAAGCTTGCTTCGCATGCAGTTCCAATTCAATTACTAGAGAAAAAGCCCCGCTTTGACTTTGAATTTGACTTTGAACTTACGAGGAGCGATCGCGCACGAGTACCGCTGCGCTGACTTGGAGTACAGTAAAGCAATGCCGCCCCCAGTTTGCTTTTGAGTCATTCCGCTTGCTAGAGCTTTCCGTTGGGTTTACCCCTATCGGAAGCAACAACTGGAAGCTACAAGCGAAACCCATTCAGAAATCTTTTCCCTTTTTTAGGCCTCCGTCGGGCTCGTGCCGGTCGGAGCCAGCGTTTGCGTCTATCGATAGCTTCCGGTTGCACGTTCCGCCGAGATCAACTCGACGGAAGCACATATCCTCTACTTCCCCAAAACCGCAGCCAGCCGTTGCCCAAGCTTTTCACCGCGGCAATTGGTATCGATCACTTTCCCGTCTGCTCCTACGAGAATAAATGCTGGGATCCCGCTAATTCCAAACTTCGATGACATGGACATTCGGTTCAGTGGATGCCGATCAGCAAGAGTGACCCAGGGTGGGTTTTCAGTGGTGACAAACTCTTGAAGTTCTTGCAGGTCGCTGTCGAGACTGATCGCGATCACTTCGAAACCTGAAGAATGGTACTTCTGATAATTCGCGAAAATATTAGGTATCTCCGCTTTGCAAGGGCCACACCAAGTCGCCCAAAAATCGATCAGCACAACCTTGCCTCGGTAATCAGCCAAGGACACATTCCTTCCATCCAGCGTTAAACCGGAGACTTGGATAGGCTGGTTGATCAAGTCAGCGAGCGAGCCTTTGGATTTCGAATCGCCGCCGATAGGCAGCTCGAAATTGACAGTATTCTCATAATCACCCAGCTTGGCACTTATCGCAAACACTCGCCATTGATCTTCGATCTGCCTTAGATGAAGCATCGTACTTTGCGATTTTCCATCGATGCGAACGATAACAGGCACGACAGCGGATTGCCCTTGCTTCTTAGGCTTTCCAACTTTGATTGCGTTTTTAGCATCGTCTGGCATCGGCAGGACTAGCAAGGCAGATTGGTTCTCTTTGGCTAAAGTAATCGCATGTTCGGTAAGGAGCGACTGTGCGTCGATGCGCTCCTTGTTTCTAAGATCGCTGTAAAAACGAGTTGCAAGCTCGCGAATGTTCGTCGCATCATTTGCAGAAAGCGGTTCCGATTTATCCGCACGTCGTTTCGATGGCCGTTTGGCCGCGGTGTCTTCATCGTCTTCCGAACCTTCTGCGGTATTCTCACCTGAAGGCATCCCGGGACCACTTGGATTGGATGTTCGTTCAAGGTAATCCTTGTCCTTTTGAGAAAGCCGGTCGACGGGCAACTTGATCTCTTTCCCTTGTGGGGTCTTGAGAATAACCTGACCATCTTCCACTGCGACCAGGGATGCTTTGACCGAGAACTTGCCACTCGAATCGCTCCAAGTTCGCAATTCGTCGGTAGTGTCGAGACTCCATCCATCGACCGATGTCCAGAGAATGCTTCCGAAAACTAAGAGAGCAAACGCTCTCGTCCAATTTCGCATTGTCAATCTCCTGTAACGCCATCAAGTTCTTGTCGTAAGCGACGCATAATTCGACTGCGTCCCTGTCACATTGAAGCAACTGCAATGTCTTTTCGGAAACAATTCTTCGTCCGTGGGATTATAGACGCAATGAGCCAGCCCAACCACGGTTAGACCGAGTACTCTGTCCAGATTAAAAAGTTGGGTTAGCAATGGTAGCCGGACTCGCCAGAGTTCGGTCTTTCTTCGACGCACTGAAGTCTGGCGACTCCAGCTACCCGAAAATCGAATCTGGACAGAGCATTAGCATGTAGCATTCGCAAAGAAGTTTTGAGGACATTTCACTTGAGTTCTTGATCAATCGATGTAACCCAACGCCAATAACGATTTTCCGCAATAGCCAGAAATGCCTTGCTCCGTTTTGCTTGTCATTTCGAACAACCGCAACGTAATTTTCAAAACACAGAGGCACAGAGTTCACAGAGGGACGGAGTGTCC
>CAITIF010000224.1 GCA_903892365.1 uncultured Pirellula sp.
AACACACGGAAAAAAAGCCCAACTTGCTGATATCTTCATTCCGTGTGTTCCGTGTATTCCGTGGTTCCGTAATCCGTTCTGGAATCAAGCGAATGGCCGGTGCAGAACGGCGGTGTGCATGACACCCGATAGATCGTCACAGCAAGCTTCACGACGCGATGGTTGATACCACCGAACACATGGAACACACGGAAAAAAAGCCCAACTTGCTGATATCTTCATTCCGTGTGTTCCGTGTATTCTTTGGTTCCGTAATCCGTTCTGGAATCAACAGAGAGGCCGGTGCAGAGTGCCGGTGTGCATGACACCTGATAGATCGTCGCAGCAAGCTTCATTGGGAGCAAAACGGTGCCACCCACCTTTCAGACCAGCACTTTCCAACTTTACTTCCTTGATTCGCCAATGGTTGACGGGATATTGTCCGACTCGACGCAAGCAAGTCGTGATTGGACACCATGTAACGCAATAAGATTGCGTGAATTATTTTGGCCCAGCCGACCAATTGTTGCCCCAGCCGGTGTAGAGATCATGAAGAAATGCTCGCCATTGCTCGGTAGAACGGGAAGGCGGATAGGGCTTGGGTGCTACTGGCATGGCGGCGGTCCAGACGACTTCCAATTGACCGTCCGGTAAAACGCGGCCGATACGCGGAGTTTTGAATGTGTGCTGGGTTGCAGCGTCGATGCGAACGTCGCCTCCCGGAGAACGCATTCTTTGGTTGAGCATTGCACGGCGTATCTCTGATACGTCAGTGCTCTTTGCGTCAGCCACTGCTTTTGCCCAGAGCTTGACGCCAAAATAAGCGGCTTCCATTGGGTCGGTGACAACTCGTTGAGGTCCATATTTCGCACGAAAGCTGGAAACGAATTGTTGATTCTCAGGCGACTCCACGCTTTGAAAGTAATTCCACGCTACGTAGTCACCTACCATCGCAGAAACATCCAATTGTCTTAGCGTTTCCTCTTCGACGCTGAACGAGATTGTTGGCACTGACTGGGGCGTGATTCCTGCCTTCCGAAGCTCGGCAAAGAACGTCACATTGGAATCGCCGTTTATCGAGTTCAGGATGACATCCGGTTTTGTGGCCCTGATCTTTTCAATAACGGGCTGAACAGCAGTGCTTCCGAGCGGCAAAAACTCCTCCCCGACCAATTCCGCCCCCAACTCTTTCAGTTTGTCTTTAATAATTTCGTGTGCCACGCGGGGAAAGACATAATCAGAACCGACGAGAAAGAAGCGCCTTTTGTTTTCGAACGCATATGCCCATGCAACAGCAGGAATGATCTGCTGATTCGGTGCAGCCCCGGTGTAAATGACGTTCGGTGATTCCTCGACTCCTTCGTATTGCACCGGATAAACCAACAAATGGTTGCGATCTTCAAAGATCGGTACGACCGTCTTACGACTCGCCGAGGTCCAACAGCCGAAGACCGTACAAACGTCCTCTTTGTCGATGAGCCTTTCAGCTTCGCGGGCGAACTTTGCGGAATCCGACCGGCCGTCTGCCACAATACCCTCAACGGGGCGTCCTAAGAGACCGCCCTCGCGGTTTATCTCGTCAATCGCCAAAAGCGTGGAATCAACAACGGGCGATTCGCTGTGCGCCATCGTCCCCGTCAGAGAATGCAATATTCCGACCCGGATGGGTTGCCCCGTGGGAGGTGCGACAAAAATTGACGCAACCTCGTTCGCGTTACCATCCGTATTGATTGCCTCCTTCGTCCCAACATCGCGCGAGCCGACATTTAACGAGAAGAAAACTGCGGCGGCTACCAGCGCCAGTGCCGCGCCTGCAATCGCTGCCCAGCGAAAAGATCTCGTCGGAATGACTGGAGACGGGGTGGCGGACGGCCGTGACAGGTTTGCCGCGGATGCACTTGGTAACGCAATTCCAACGCCGGACATCGCCGCTAACACGGCTTCTAGGTCCGCACGCATTTCGCCCATTGACTGGTACCGTTGCTCTGGCAGTTTCGCCATTGCACGCAGCACGATTTCCGCACATGCCGAGGGGACGTTCGACCTGACTTCTCGCGGGTCGGGCGCACCCGCGTTGCAGTGTGCATACATGACTTGAATGATGCTCCCGCTATCCTGGAATGGGCATTTACCAGTCAGCAAACTGTAATAGGTGCCTCCCAGAGAGTATATGTCACTCCTCGCATCAAGAGGGCGCGACTCGAATTGCTCCGGGCTCATGTAGTACGGCGTACCGACAATGTGCCCGACCTGGGTTATTTGCATTGACTGGCTCTGCGTTCGCTTCGCCAAACCAAAGTCAGAAACTTTGACGGTCCCATCTGGAGTAAGCAAAAGATTAGCAGGCTTAACGTCTCGATGGATCAGCCCCACTTGGTGGGCTGCAGACAGCCCTTTACAAGCGTCAATAGTGATGCGAGTTGCTTCGCTGAATGAAAACGCGACGGATTGTTCTAAGCGGTCGGCGACACTTCCGCCTGATACGATTTCCATCACCAAGTAATGTGTGGCGCCTTCCTGGCCCGCTTCATAAATCGTCACAGCGTTTGGATGGTTGAGTTTGCCAGCGCTTTTGGCTTCGGCGAGGAAGCGATTTAAACTGGCCTCATCCGCCGAGAGATCGGCTGGCAAGACCTTGATGGCGACATCGCGTTCGATGGACGGATCGTGCCCCCTCAACACTACGCCCATTCCACCCACGCCAAGAAGTGCCGTTATTTCGTATCTCCCCAATCGGCGTCCCACCCATTGATCTGGGGCGCTCTGTAGTCCGCGTCGCGGCTGGGACTCGGTATCACCGCTAAAGCTTATGGTTTCGCCAAATGAACTGCTCTTATTTAAATCGACGTTTTTCTTCTCAGCGTCTTCCGCTCGGTCGGGCACTGGAGAACTCATGGATAACCTTTTTAATCGTGGACTTCAAGTTGGGAGGGAAGTTGAGGCGGGGACGACTATTTTACCTTGCGATGAGGGATGCGTCACGACACAATTACTTGAGGTGCCCGAAGCTTGCCGATCGTGCGGTATCCGGTCGTCAGAGGGAGTGCCATTACGCATCAAGGCAGGTGCCGACAAACCGGCGACAAACGGTGCCACCCACTTTTTGCCTGCGCGTAGCTGCAAATCGGCGACATAATTTAGCCATGAAACGCAAGCCCATGGCTCACGGGGCAATCGATCGTGTCTCGTCTGAACGCGACGACAGGAAGGAAAGTCAGGCTAAGCCACTCTACACTATTGGCCAGCGGTTTTTACCCAATGCATTGGCTAAAACGGTATCTGCATGAGTAATCGCTTACCATCGAGCAGCCTACGCAATAAAGAAGTTGTCCATCCTGACCTTATCGAAAAGATTGGGCTATTCGAGATTGCCTTGAATGATCCAATCTCGGTACCCAAAAGAACCCTGCCTAAGCCTGGACCAATTCGTTCACGCAAAGCACTTCCGTGCCATCTTCTGACCTGGCTGAAACATCTTGCCTCCAGATGCAGCCATCTCACGCATGCGATCGGGCGAGCCCGCGCCGCGGCTCTTGCCAAAGTACTTCTTGAAATTCCAAACCAAATCGCACCACATTCCTGCATCGATCCCAACTCGCTCCAATACCGGAGCGTAATCCTCAGGAATCGCCCCCTTCTTGTCTGATCGCTTCTGACGACCTGTCCATTCCAGCAATCGACGGTACTCGTCGAAACTCATGTCCAAGAAACCTTTGTCACTGGCTCGAAGCCCATCCTTGCTCGCCATCGGCCCGTGTGACTTGCGATCCAACGGTAATGGTGCCAACCAAGCATCCCGCAACACTCTGGCCCCCTTCCGTTTCTTGGCCTGCTTGCGAGTCTCATGCAGCTGGTCCGGAGACAAGTCACGCAACATCTTGGCCGCTTCCTCTTTCGGCATCGTTTTCATCTGAGCCGCCGAAGACTCGATCTTCTTTCCAGCCTGTGCCGCAATCCGATCATAAGCCGACGTAAACTCCGACTTCTCCAGCGATTCGGCCATAGCAGCACGAATCGGATTCAAATCGACATACATGCAGCAAGCCAGCAAAGCCGCTTCATCAATGATTCTCTGAGC
>CAITIF010000225.1 GCA_903892365.1 uncultured Pirellula sp.
ACGCGACATCGCTGCCGATTTTTCACTTGATTCGAATCCAACAGCAAATGGCTGGCAATACGGTGAATCGTTGGCCAATGGCGCACAGCCTCTTACCAATTTTGTTCGCTCCAGAATAAAGAACGATGACGCATCGCAGATCGACCGGGCGTGGCAACTCGCACTTGGCCGATTGCCAACCGTCGAAGAAAAAGCGGAAGCGGCCGTTCTTCTAAATACACTTTCTGTGACAGATCCTCAGACTTCATGGTCACTGCTCTGTCTCGCTCTCTTCAACATGCAGGAGTTTGTGTATGTCGATTGATGGTCCACATGCAACTCGGCTGTTAGCAAACGAGACCTTGAGTCCCTATCACTGCCTTAGATTTCAACCCATTGGTGATCGACGCGATTTTTTGAGGACGGCCGCATTTGGATTCGGCGCATCTGTCCTTGGGACTTTAATGGCGAGAGATGCTGTAGCGACGGATCAAGTTGCAAATAACCCACTCTCGCCTAGGGAATCGCATTTCCCGGCAAAGGCCAAACGCGTGATCTTCATCTTTTGCGGCGGCGGTCCAAGTCAGCTAGAGACTTTTGATCCGAAGCCGATGCTCGTCAAGTACAACGGACAGGCAATCCCAGACAGCTTCCGCACTGAAGGACTCGCGTTGCAGTTTATGAAGGCCAGTGATGGTAAGCTGATGGCTTCGAAATTCGAATTTAAGAAGCATGGCCAATCAGGTCTAGAGATCTCTTCACTGTTTCCCAAGCTGTCAGCGCACGCAGATGATCTGGCCGTGATTCGCTCGTGTCATCACGACTCATTCATTCATGGACCAGCATCCGCTATGGTAAACACCGGCTCGACGTTGCTCGGGCATCCCAGCATGGGGGCATGGGTTACCTACGGGCTTGGGTGTATGACCGAAAACTTGCCTGCCTATATCACGATGACTGACGGCGGTTTTCGACCTGGCCCGGCGGTCAGTTATGGCAGTGGTTTTTTGCCAGCGATCTATCAAGGTACTGTCTTGCGAACGGAAGGGACTCCGATTTCGAATTTGGTTCCTGCTGGAGTCCCAGGACAACAGCGTTCCATGCTCGATACATTGAATCGATGGAATGAAAGATTTGCATCGGCTCGTCCTGAAGATTCTCGACTGGCGGCGCAGCTTGCCAACTATGAATTGGCTTTTCGCATGCAAACAGCAGCGCCCGATTTGATCCGCATCGACGACGAAACGACTTCGATTCGCGAATTGTATGGTGTCGACAAGGAACCAACCTCAAAGTTTGGACGCATGTGTCTGCTGGCAAGGCGGATGGCAGAGAGAGGCGTTCGATACATCCAGCTATTCAACAATGACTGGGACGGTCATGGTGAATGCGCGGCCAATCACCAAGCGAATGCTGACAGAACTGACCAGCCGATTGCGGCATTGCTCACCGATTTAAAGCAGCGTGGCTTGCTCGATAGCACGCTGGTCGTTTGGGCCGGTGAGTTTGGGCGTACTCCGGTGATGCAGGGCTCAAACGGTCGAGACCACAGTCCCTATGGTTTTAGCGTTTGGATGGCTGGCGGCGGAGTCAAAGGTGGTCAGGCCATTGGCTCTACAGACGAACTCGGTTTCCGGGCTGTCGAGAAGAAGGTTCATGTCCACGATCTGCATGCCACGATGCTTGCACTCTTGGGATTCGATCATGAGCGTCTTATCTATCATTTTGAAGGTCGTAATCGTCGACTGACCGATGTATTTGGCAATGTGGTGAAAGAAGTAATCTCGTGATCAAGTATACAACCGTAAGTCTCCAGTCAATTGTGTTATGCTCAATGGCCGAACTCAGCCTGGTAGATATCCCTTGAAGCGTATCAACGGTTCCTGGTTGTTCTGGTAGGCGGGCGGGGGAGGATTCAACCAGTTGCGAATCGCGTCCTTATTGGCATACGCAAAGAAGTGATTCCCGCGTGGGGTGTAATGTCCGATGTAATATCGATCGACGTACTCTTTCGCGGACAACCTGAAACTATCAAACTCGGTAACGTGCGCTGGCAGACTATCCACCATCCGAATTCCTCGCTCCGCGAGGTGGTCTTTGAAATATTGCGGATGCCAGTCCGTGTTATCTGGGTCGTCAGGTGAACTGCGATTGCAGGCGTGCCAAACAGCTCCCACCGGATAGCTCAACAGTACCATAAGCTCCTTGTGATTCTGTTTGCAGAACTCCTGCAGACGATCCATGATCTTGATGCCAACTCGCACTGCATATGCATGCAACAGTCGC
>CAITIF010000226.1 GCA_903892365.1 uncultured Pirellula sp.
ATATGAACTAGCTCGTTCGTTGACCACGGTTGCAAAGCCAGCTCGTAAAAAGTTGGGTGTGTTGAAGACCGATGCCAAGCTGATGGGAGGCTTTGACCAACGAACGTTCCAACAATCGCCACAGCAGCCGATCGTTGAGGAACTAGCGAAGCAGTACGAGATCGTCGATGTTAATCCGGCTTCCCCCATCGACACCGAAAAGATGGATGTGATGTTGGCTGTTCAACCATCGTCGCTTGGACCCGAAGAGATCAATAACTTCATCAACGCAGTGAAAGCTGGAGTTCCAACAGCCATTTTCGAAGACCCCATTGTGGCTTTGAGTGCCGTTCCTGGGACGGGCGATCCGAAACAACCGGGCAATCAAATGATGATGATGGGACAAGGGCCGCAGCCCAAGGGTGATATCCGTCCTTTGTGGCGAGCGTTAGGAATCGAAATACCAGGGCAACCTGGAATGATGGGCTCGATAGCTCCAGACATTTGCTGGCAAGAATACAACCCGTACCCCGTTTTAGCTGAGACCTCAGAAGCGTCCGATCTTTGGGTCTTTGCTCGTGAAGAAGCACCAGGAGCGATGGATGCACTGAGTGAAGAAAGCGAAATCACCAAGGGGCTGAAAGAAGTGCTGCTGTTGTATGCCGGCGTTCTTGTGCCTCAAAAGGAAACCACATTGAAGATCACTCCTTTGATCAAAACAGGTCAATTGGCAGGCACCATGCCGCAATCGGAAATCAATAGCGTGCAACAGTCCTCGCTAAGTCGAGCAACGGAATATCAACTGCGACGTGGCGATGCCAAGGGGGAACAGATCCTAGCTGCGTTGATTGAAGGTCCTGGCGAAGGAAACAAGGAGGCAAGCGCAGAAGGTGCTGCCCCATCGCAACGACCTATTAAAGTGGTTTATGTGACCGATATCGACTGTATGTCCGGAACGTTTTTGGATATCCGAAATCGACCACCTGCTCTGGAAGAAATCAATTTCCAATTTCAGAACATCACCTTCTTCCTAAACGCAATCGATGTGCTGGCTGGCGAGACTCGGTACCCTGAAGTGCGTCGACACGTGCCAACCTTTAGCACGTTGCGATTGGTCGAATTGAAGGCCGATGAAGCCCGCAAGGAAGAAGCGAAAAAGCGAACGGAATTCAGCAGTGAATTCAACAAGACCATTGCTGATGCGGAAGAGGAAAACGTCAAAGCCGAACGAGAGCTGAAGGACCAGATCGAGAAGCTGCAAAACGAAGGAAGTGTTGATCCGCTGAAGATGGAAGAACTGCGTCGTATGGCTCAAGTCGCTGGTATCAAGAAAGCTCAATTGACCAAAAAGTTCCAAGTCGAAAAAGAGCGGCTGCAACGCACTCGGGATCAGGGCATTCGAGAAGCTCGTCGCCAAGCGGATGACGAAATCAGCAAGATTCAGAATCGTTACAAGTTATTGGCTGTCTTTGTTCCACCTATCCCACCCTTGTTGGTCGGAATCGTGGTACTTGTCTCGCGCCGGCTGCGAGAACGCGAAGGCATTTCAAAAACCCGTTTGCGCTAACAAATCCCGAGAGTGTCTTGAGATACTTTCGTGAACTAAACAAGATCCAACAAAAATCATTGCATAGAGTTTGAGGAAACGAAAAGTGACAGAAGGAACCAAAACCGGAACGATGGCAGTCATCGCTGCGTTGATTGCACTGTTGGCATGGACCACATCCAGTCGCACTTACACAGCCCCTAGCGCCAAGAGTGTTAAGGGTAAGGTCCTATTCGAAAAGTTTTCGGATCCCGTTACGGCAGCATCGCTCAAAATTCTACGATACGATTCGTCCGTTGAAGACTACGTTGAATTCGAAGTTGCCCAAGATCGCAAGTCAGGTATTTGGACCTTGCCGTCGCATGAAAGCTACCCGGCCGATGCTACCAAGCAGATGAGCGATGCAGCTAATTTGTTCGTTGGAATGAAGACTATCGATGTGGCAAGCGAGAAGCGTGAAGATCAGGAGCTTTTCGGTGTCATCGAGCCGGACAAGAAGAATGCCGAAAAAGGGGGCAAAGGGGTCGGAATGTTGGTCCAGTTGCGTGACAGCAAGGGGGACATGCTTGCCGATTTGATTATTGGAAAAGAAACAGACAACAAGCAACGTTTTGTTCGAGTGCCTTCCGAAGATGTGATCTATGTCGCCGAGATCGATACGGTTCCGTTGAGCACGGAATTCAAGCAATGGATTGAGGCTGACCTTCTTAAGCTTAGCAGCAACGACGTCGAGACAATCGGCATTCGGGATTACCAACTGATTCAAGTGAATCAAGGCTTGGCTCTCAATAAAAACTATGATGCCGACCTTACGTTCAATACAAGCAATGGACAGTGGCAAGCTAATAAGATTACGAACTACGCTTTGGACCCACCTGCAGACCGAGAGGTCGGCCCAGACGAACAGCTCAATACAACGAAGCTGAATGAAATGAAGAGCGCTTTAGACAATCTTCGAATTGCGGACGTTGCGAAGAAGCCTGCCGGTCTGGCTGGCGATTTGAAGGGAGACAAGTCATTGCTTGCCAACCAAGAGTCTCTTGCATCGCTGAATCGTCGCGGATTCTTCCCAAATCCGAACCAGCAAGGTGGCGATACCGTTGATTTTTATTCGAAGAGTGGCGAACTTGTTGTGACCTTGAAGGACGGTGTGCAATACGTTCTACGGTTCGGAAACGGAACAGCGGAAATCGGTTCGACAGAGACGAAGGATGCTGATGCTGCGGCCAAATCGGAAGAAAGCGTTTCGTTCAATCGCTACCTTTTGGTGACCACGCGTGTTGAGGAAGCGAAGTTCCCTGCACCCGACTTGGAAAAGGTTCCTGAATCCGTCGAGGAACTGAAGGCAATCGAAGAACTGAAGAAGCCACCCAAGATTGATCCAGTTCCTATGGACCCTGCTTCGACCGGGCCTGAGATGGCCCCTTCGGATCCGACTGATCCAGCAGTTCCTGCTGCGGAGAATCCTGCAATCCCTGCTGATTCAGCAACAACAGAACCTGCTCCTGCCGCAGATGCGCCCGCTGAAACGCCCGAATCGCCTGCACCCGAGACAAAGCCCGGTGAACCGGCTGCTCCAGAAGGAGACAAGCCGTCGACATTGTCCAGCACGGCTTCGAAGCAAACCGGAAAGTTGGTGTCGTTTCAAGAGCCGCAAGAAGGTCAAACACCCGCAGCTGGCGAAGGCACCGTGGCCCCATCGGAGCCTGCGGCTCAAGCACCAGTAGCTGAGACCGAACCAACGGAAGAAGAATGGAAGGAACGCCTGGAGGCAGCGAAAGAGAAGATTACCAAAGAGAATCAACGCAAGATCGATCAGCGTAACGAGAAGCTTCAAATTGCGAAGAAGAAGGTGGCTGAATTGAATAGCCGATTCGCAGATTGGTATTACATCGTCAGCGAAGAGGACTTCAAAAAGATGAAGATTACTCTTTCGGATCTGCTTCAGCCAAAGACGACCGCCGGCAGCGCACCTGCAGGTGGTGCCGGCTTCCCTGGCGGTGCTGGCTTTCCCGGCGGTTTCCCTGGTGGACAATAGGGACTTCCCGCAACACCTATAGTGTTACATGAGTGAATCCGAACCTACTGACGAAGACCAAGAAGACGTCATTTCGGATTCACTGGTACCGGAAATGGATGAGCATCTTGCTCAGCCAACACCGGAACTAAAACGTCGTATTGACGAACTTCTTGATTGCAATCTCGGGTTTCGGCGGTCCGCCGAGAAAGTTCGTGAGTTTCCGCAATCGCCAGGTGTCTACCTGATGAAAGATTCGTCGGGCATTGTTATCTACATCGGAAAAGCAAAAAACCTCCGGTCGCGTGCAGGTAGCTATTTCTTAGCGGCGGCGGCTCAGGAGATCAGGACTGCCGATTGGATCCATGAGATCGCGGATATCGATTTCATGCTTTGCAGCAGCGAGGTGGACGCACTGCTCACCGAAAGCCGATTGATTAAGGATATCCAACCCAAGCACAACAAAGATCTCAAAGACGACAAGACGTTTCCTTACCTGATGATTACCACGCACGAGGATTTTCCTCGCGTTGAAGTGACTCGGACCCCAAAAGCCAAGGGGGCGAAGCTTTATGGTCCATTCACGAGCGCCGGCCAGCTTCGTGGTGCGATGCAGGTCATGCAGCGCGTCTTCCAGTTTCGAACCTGCTCGCTAGATATCGATGAAAATGACCCGCGTTGGGCATGGTTCCGCCCTTGTTTGTTAGCGTCCATCAAGCAATGCACGGCTCCTTGCAATCAAAGGATTAGCAAGGCCGATTACAAGCGGGATATTCGAAGGCTCCAAACTTTCTTAGAAGGAGGGAGTGAGAAGTTGCTCGGTCAGATGCGGCAGGAGATGCAAGAAGCATCTTCGAAGCTTGATTTTGAGAAGGCTGCTCGATTGCGAGACGAAATTCAGCTCCTTGCAAATCTGGGCGACCGAGGAGAAATCGATACGCATGCACAGCCAGAGGTCTTTTACATCGACCCAAAGAAAGGGATGCGGGCCTTGCGCAAGGTCTTAGGAATGGCGAAAGAGCCCCGGGTAATCGAAGGGGTCGATATTGCGCATCTGGGGGGAACGGATACCGTCGCCTCGCTTGTTCAGTTCTTGGATGGGTTGCCGTTCAAACCTGGATACCGTCGGTACAAGATTCAGAATGTGAAAGGGATCGATGATTTTCGAAGTATACATGAGGTGATTTCACGGCGATTCCGACGGATGAGCGACGAGCAAGACGCCTTTCCGGACCTGCTGATGATCGATGGTGGCAAAGGACAATTGAATGCAGCCTTGGCTGCATTTCGAGACCAGGATATCGAGCCACCGACCATGGTGTCGTTAGCCAAACGGGAGGAAGAAATCTATCAACCTGGCGAAAGCGAACCGATACGATTGGGACGCGAGTCGTTCGCGTTACGATTGTTACAGTATGTTCGGGATGAAGCCCACAGGTTCGCTCAACATTACCACCACATACTTCGCCAGAAGAGCACGTTCGATAACGAGCTCAAAGGCAAGAATCGAAAGTAGGGCGTTTCTTACTTGCCTTTCAAGATCGATCTATCTAGTTTCGACACCCACCGCGAGAGAAATTCTTAGAGATTGCGACAGCGAGTTCAAGCTCGCACCTGCTTCGTAACGGAATCGAATTCGGACGCGATCCCCTTGTTGAACGTCGAATGGTTTGTCCAGGGGCAGTACCAAAAATTGGTTGGGCCACTCAAAGGGTAAACCACCTTTTTGGTCGATAGCGATCAGATTCTGAGTGATAAACCGCAAGGCGTTCAGAGAGCCCGTTTCTGAAATCTCAATGGTCTCATTGCATTGGAAGCGATACGGGAAATGCTGATCATAGATCACAGTACCATATCGTTCGAGCTGAGAAAGCTCTTTGGTCTGCCACGATTCCACATTGGGTGCTTGAAACAATGGGACAGGTGCATGATACCCTGCGAATTCGAAGGGGTGTTCGACCGCTTGAAATGCCAAAACACTTGCCTCTGGAAAGAACCTTGGCAATGGACCACCGATCGCCTTGAGATAATTGTGCTTGAAAGCATCGATGACCTGAAGCTGCTTTTCGCGTAAAAGTCCAACATGGAGCATTTCGCAAATCACAGCGTCGACGGGTTGGCTTGGAATGTACTGGCGAGCATCGGAAGCAATCACTTCCACTTGGCCATCGAGACCATTTAGCTCCAGGAGCCGTTTCGCGCAATGGACAAGTTCTGGGTTTCTTTCTACGCATGTCACTCGCGCACCACAGCGAGCGGCAAAGGAAGACAAGATCCCGGTCCCGCCCCCAAGTTCC